>NZ_CP030028.1:3862500-4162500 GCF_003586445.1 Bacillus sp. Y1
TTCATGTATAATATTGATTACAAAAGGTACGATTTTCATTGGGTGGTGTATAGATGGAACATATTAAAATATATAATGCAAAAAAATTAAAAACTCCCCATGGTGATTTAATTATTGAAGGTCCTATCTCTCCTGAAGCCTTATCAGGTTATGAATTTCATCATGACTTAGTTGCTTTTCGTCCCCCAGCGCAACAACATCAAGCTTTAATTGAAATCGCAGCCCTGCCAGAAGGAAGGATTATTGTAGCGAGGGACCGTCATACAATTGTTGGTTATGTTACCTATTTATATCCAGATCCTCTCGAGCGCTGGTCTGAAGGGAAAATGGAAGATCTAATTGAATTAGGTGCCATCGAGGTTATTCCTAAATACCGAGGCTGCAGTGTAGGGAAAAACTTACTTATCGTCTCCATGATGGATGATGCAATGGAAGATTTCATTACTATTACAACGGAATACTACTGGCACTGGGATTTGAAAGGTACTGGCTTGAATGTGTGGGATTATCGCAAAATAATGGAAAAAATGATGAATGCCGGCGGTTTAGAATATTTTGCAACTGATGACCCTGAAATTAGCTCTCATCCGGCTAACTGTCTTATGGCTAAGATCGGAAAACGTGTTCCCAATGAATCGATTGAAAAGTTTGATCGATTAAGATTCATGAATCGTTTCATGTACTAACTTTGCTATTCTAAAAGAGTGATGTATTCATAGAAGGGGAGAATATAGTATGATTGTCGAAGAGATTATGAAATCTGACGTCTCAACTTTAACCTCTGACAGCACGATAGCAGACGCCATTCAAATGATGAAAACAAAGCGGATTAGACATCTTCCAGTAATAGATACTGACCATCAGATCATCGGATTAGTGACAGATCGTGATATTAAGGATGCAACTCCGTCCATTTTTTATGCGTCCGAACACAGTGATGTGCTTCAAAAACCAGTAAAAAAAATTATGAGAACCAATATAATTACTGGACACCCTTTAGACTTTGTAGAAGAAATTTCAGCTGTTTTTTATGAACACCATATAAGCTGTGTCCCTATCGTAAAAGACCAAAAACTTGTTGGAATCGTAACTGAAACTGATCTGTTACATACTTTGGTTCAATTAACTGGAGCCCATCAACCTGGTTCTCAAATAGAAGTAAAAGTACCTAATCGAGCTGGAATGCTTTGTGAAATTACTGCAGTAATTAGTAAGCGGAAAGCCAATTTACTTAGCGTGCTTGTCTATCCAGACAAAAAGGATGAAAATTATAAAATTCTAGTATTGAGAGTACAAACGATGAATCCGGTTACTCTCATTGACGAATTAAAAAAAGCAGGATATACGGTCCTATGGCCAAATCTGCCAGGGATTACGACATGATCCTTGATTCTGTTTTTATCTTTTCTGAAGAACAACTAAAGTACAAATTCAACTCCAATCATCCTTTTAATCAGCTTCGCCTAAAAATTACTCTAGATTTATTAAAACAACTGAATGCACTATCTGATCATCAAATGATTCAACCTAGGAAAGCTAGCGATGAAGAATTACAGCTTATTCATGATCCTAGTTATATTAATGCAGTAAAGCTTGCCGGTCTCGGCCAACTCTCTGCCGAAAAAGCAGAAAATTATGGCCTTGGAACAGATGATACTCCAATCTTTCCCCATATGCATGATGCAAGCTCCTGGCTGGTTGGGGGAACATTGACCGCTGCTGACTATGTTATGACAGGGAAAGCCAAACATGCACTGAATCTTGGTGGTGGTTTACATCACGGTTTTAAAGGAAAGGCTTCTGGCTTTTGTGTCTATAATGATAGTTCCGTAGCTATAAAGTATCTTCAAGAAAAATACCATGCAAGAGTTCTTTATGTGGACACAGATGCTCACCATGGTGATGGGGTACAATGGTCCTTTTATGATGATCCGGATGTTTGTACATTGTCCATACATGAAACAGGGAGATATTTATTTCCTGGTACAGGGAATGTGAACGAAAGAGGGCAGGGTAAAGGCTATGGTTTTTCCTTCAACATCCCTGTTGATGCCTTTACGGAAGATGAATCGTGGCTTGAGGCGTATACCACCTCTTTAACAGAAGTTGCTGCTTTTTTCAAACCAGATGTGATCGTAACCCAGAATGGTGCTGATTCTCATTATTTGGACCCTTTAACCCATTTATCAGCTACCATGAACATCTATCGTGAAATCCCTAAACTTGCCCATCGTATTGCCCATCAGTATTGTGAAGGTAGATGGATTGCTGTTGGTGGTGGGGGGTATGATATTTGGAGGGTTGTTCCTAGAGCTTGGTCATTACTCTGGCTAGAAATGACCAATAACTTAGAGCTTTTGAATCATCCATTGCCTACAGAGTGGATTCAAGCATGGCAGTCAAAAGCCTCTGTCTCACTACCAAAACACTGGGATGACCCAAGCGATTTATATCCACCCATTCCTCGGAAAGCTGAAATTACTGAAAAAAATGCACAAACAGTCGAAAAAGCATTATATCCGATCCGTAACAATAAAAAGAGTATTGAAAAAGGCTGAAACTAATCAGCCTTTTTCTCATTTATCCGCTATTTCATTAGCATTGTATTTTGGATCAGAGATGACAATCTCGACCCTTCTATTTTTTTGCCAATTTTGCTCACTATTGTTGGGAACAATCGGCCTTGTCTCACCGTATCCAACAGCAATAAACCTCGTTGAATCAAGCTGAAAGTTTTCAATTAAATATCTGATAACTGAACCAGCTCTAGCTGCAGAAAGCTCCCAATTGGATGGATACCGATCAGTCGTAATTGGTCGATTATCTGTATGTCCTTCGACCTTTACAAGATTCGGCATCTCCCCAAGCATCGCTCCCACTTTGTCCAAAAAGGCATTTGATTCATTTAGAATCTCTGCTTCTCCTGACTGGAACAATGCTTGTTCTTGTAGAACTAACACCACGCCTCGCTCTGTTCGATTGGCAACGATGACGTTGTTTAGCCCATTATCATCTAAATAGGATTGGACCTCTGCCAAAAGATCATCTAAACTTTGAGCAGATTCATTATTCTCTTCTTGTTCCGACTCACCCTCCCCTTCTAGTGGTACAATAGAAGGATAAAAATCTAGGAATTGCTTATCTCTCATCGAATCAGCAAGTGCTTGGAACTTAATAAGATCGATTTGCGACATAGAAAATAAAAGAATAAAAAAGACAAGTACAAGCGTTATTAAATCAGAAAAAGTTACCATCCAACGTGGTGCCCCTTTAGGAGGCTGCCGATGTTTTTTAGTAATTTTCATCATCTAAAGCCTCGCTATTTAACTCTTTTTCCTTGGCCTCACGTTCTTCTTCAGACAGAAATGCACTTAGCTTCTCTTGAAGAAGATTCGGATTTTGCCCTGATTGTACACCAATAACCCCTTCAACAATAACCTGTTTAATAAAAGCTTCTTTTTCTGTCTTCAACTCTAGTTTTGCTGCTATAGGAATAAAGACCAGGTTCGCAAGCAAGGATCCATATAACGTTGTTAATAGAGCGATTGCCATATTAGGTCCTAGTGTTGATGGGTCATTTAAATTTTTGAGCATGAGAACAAGCCCTATTAATGTCCCGATCATCCCCCAAGCTGGAGCATAATCACCAGCCTTTTCGAGAATCGCCCTTCCCTTTCTATGCCGTTCTTCCATCGCTGAAATTTCAGCTAATAGAATATCTTGAATAACATCAGGATCCGTTCCATCAATAGCTAATAACATCCCTTTTCGTAAAAATCGATCTTCTACTTGATCAATCTCCATTTCAAGTGAAAGGAGACCTTCTCTTCTCGCTTTGCCCGATAAATGGACAAAGGTATCAATCAAATCTTGAAGCTTCCTTTCGTCAGAAGAAAATGACTGTTTCATAACTTTGATCATCTGCTTTATATCTTTTAAAGAAAAGCTGACAAGTAAGCCTGAAAGTAGTCCCCCTATAACAATAAGCAATGATGCAGGGTCAACAAATGATAATAGTCCGCTTATTCCCCCGTTGTATACAATTCCAAATAACAGCATAATTACACCTATCGATAATCCGATAGGTGTTAGAACATCAAGCTTTTTCATAGTTTCTCTCCCAACTATCATAAACGAATTTGTCCACTACCTTAGATATCGACAAACTGTTTACTTTGTTGAGCTTCTGAGCTCAATTCGGTGCGGAAGTACTACTGTATGTTCTGAGACTTTTTCCTTATTCATAAATTTCGTTAACAAACGCATCGCAACTGCACCGATATCATACAGAGGCTGAATAACCGTTGTTAGTTGTGGTCTTACCATAAGAGAAATTCTTGTATTGTCTGAGCTGATCACTTCGAAGTCTTCTGGAACGCTGTACCCTTTATCTTGTGCTCCATGTACAACTCCGACGGCCATTTCATCAGAACCAACAAAGATAGCTGTTGGTTTTTCAGGAAGTTCGATTAACTTATCGAACGCTTCAATACCTGAATCGTACGTATAATCTCCCTCTACAATAAGAGCTTCATCAACTGGAATTCCAGCTGCCTCTAATGCCTTTTTGTAACCTACCAACTTCTTCTCTTTGTTAATCGGTTCATGGTAAGGACCGATAACCATCGCAATTTTTTTATGTCCTTTTTCAATAAAGGTATTTACAGCATCAAACGTAGCTTGCTCATAATCAATATTTACAGAAGGTACTTGTTCAGAATCTTCCAAGGATCCAGCAAGAACAATTGGAGCTGGAGATCTTTTAAATTCTGCCACATGCTCCTCAGATATATTTCCACCCATAAATACAATTCCATCCACTTGTTTTCCAAGCATGGTGTTCAGTAAGTGTAACTCCTTGTCCTTATTTTGGTCTGAGTTACTTAAGATGATGTTGTATTTGTACATGGTCGCAATATCTTCAATACCACGAGCAAGTTCTGCAAAAAATGGATTCGAGATATCTGGGATAATTACTCCAACCGTTGTTGTTTTTTTACTAGCTAATCCTCTTGCTACGGCATTTGGACGATAGCCTAATCTTTCAATCACTTCTAAAACCTTTTTTCTTGTAGCTGGTTTTACATTTGGATTACCATTCACAACACGTGACACTGTAGCCATGGAAACATTTGCTTCACGTGCTACATCATAAATTGTTATGTTCACAATACCCACTCCTTCTATATACGTCCTAACTTTACGTTTATTTTACTGCAAGTCTGTCATTTTTAACCATTATATAAAAATCGAAACTTGTCTATTTATGTATCATTATCATACTTCACATAGTGAATTGTCGCAATGTAAAGGCTATCTATTTAACAAAAAAAACAATTTTACGGTGGAAAACGCAAAAAAACCGCCTATGATAAGCTCTCATAAGTCGGTTTTTTGTGTTATATCTTATACACGCACTAAGTTAGAAGCTTGAATTTCTTTGTAGAAAGCATTAAATTGATCAATGTTCATTTGTTGAGCCGAATCCGACAATGCAACTGCTGGATCTGGATGAACTTCTGCCATTACTCCATCTGCACCTACAGCAAGAGCTGCTTTTGCCATCGGAAGAAGTAGATCTCTACGACCAGTTGAGTGTGTTACGTCAACAAGAACAGGTAAATGTGTTTCTTGCTTTAAGATTGGAACAGCTGAAATGTCTAATGTATTTCTTGTTGCTCTTTCATACGTACGAATACCACGCTCACAAAGGATAATTTGACCATTACCTTGAGACATAATGTATTCAGCTGCATTAATGAATTCTTCAATAGTTGCAGCAAGTCCACGCTTCAATAGAACCGGCTTATTTACAGCACCTGCTGCTTTTAAAAGCTCAAAGTTCTGCATGTTACGCGCACCAATTTGGATGACATCAATATAGTCAACAGCTTTCTCTATGTCAGCTGGGCTTACGATTTCACTAATTACAGCTAGATCGTACTCGTCAGCTACTCTTTTTAAAATTTTCAGCCCTTCTACACCAAGTCCTTGGAAATCATAAGGTGAAGTTCTAGGCTTGTATGCTCCACCACGCATGAATTTTAATCCTTTTTCTTTGATTGAAGCAGCAACAGCAGCAACCTGCTCATATGACTCAACTGCACATGGTCCGAAAATTAATTGTGGGATGCCATGGCCAACTTTTTCTCCCTTTACTTCAACAATTGTATCTTCAGCCTTCTTCTTACGAGACACAAGCAATGCTTTGCTATGATCATCCTTTTGAAGTTCTAATCCAGCCTTAAAGATTTCTTTGAAGATATGTTCAACCGTAGAATTTTGGAAAGGTCCATCGTTGTTTTCCTTAATTATATCAAGCATGCTTCTTTCACGAACTGGATCGTAACGGAATACCCCTTGTGTTTCCTTTACACGTCCAATTTCTTGAACAAGTCTAGCTCTTTCATTAATTAACTTTAAAAGCTCAACATTTAACTCGTCAACACGGTCCCTAAGCTGATCTAACTCAACATTACTCATCATTTCTCGCCCCTTTGAATAGTAGATTTGAAAACAATGCTTTATTACATGCGAAATGAAAAGCCTAAGAAGGATTGTTCTTTATCCGCTTCATAAAGTGTGTTACATTTCTATATAAGTTAGAGTAATTATATATGAAATATTTTCAAATGTCACGCAATTTTCTTTAATAATTAAACGCTTTTAAGTATTAAAGTAGATTCTTTATTATATGAACCTAAGCTAGAAGGTGTGATTTTCTTTGTCAATGAAAAATAAATTATTTGCTTTAGATATAGGTACTCGCTCATGTGTTGGCATTATTCTTGAAGAAACGAATGGTCAATATCATGTGGTTGATATGTTATCAATAGAACACTCGGAGCGCGCTATGCTAGATGGCCAAATTCATGATGTTATGGCTGTATCAAAGCTTATTACCCAAATAAAAGAGAAACTTGAAATCAAACATGGCCCTCTTCAAAAGGTATGCGTCGCAGCTGCGGGAAGGGCTTTACGAACGGAACGCTCAAAGGTATCACTCCCCATTAACGGCAAACCAATCATGCAAAAACAGGACATTCTTCATCTGGAGCTTTTAGCTGTTCAACACGTTCAAGCTGCAGTTGCAGAGAAATATAAAGAAGAGAAAAGTCATTATTATTATTGTGTCGGATATTCTGTCCTTTATTATCGTTTAGATGGAGAAGAGATCGGTAGCTTGATTGACCAACAAGGAGACGAGGCATCTGTAGAAATTATTGCAACTTTTTTACCGAAAGTTGTGGTTGAATCCCTATTAGCTGCCTTAACACGTTCAGGGTTAGAGATGGAAGCTTTAACACTAGAGCCAATAGCAGCCATCAATGTACTCATTCCCCCCTCCATGAGGCGGTTAAATGTAGCGTTAGTGGATATCGGTGCTGGAACGTCAGATATTGCCTTAACCGATATGGGAACAGTTATTGCTTATGGAATGGTTCCTATCGCAGGAGATGAAATTACAGAAGCAATCAGTGATCAATACTTACTTGATTTCCCTTTAGCCGAAATGGCTAAAAGACAATTAAATACCCAAGAGTCCATAACAGTCACTGATATTTTGGGATTTGAGACAGAGGTTTCGAAGTGGGAGGCAATTGAACAAATTTCTTATGCCATTGATCGCCTTGCTGGGTCAATTTGCAATGAGGTACTACAGCTTAACAATGACAAATCCCCAAAAGCAGTTATGCTAGTCGGCGGTGGAAGCTTAACACCTGAACTGGCAAAGAAAATTGCTGAGAGGCTTGAGCTTCCTCCAAATCGAGTCGCAATAAGAGGGATTGATGCCATTTCGTCCTTAACTATCTCAGAGAAGATCACAAAGGGACCAGAGCTTGTCACTCCCATTGGTATTGCTCTAGCTGCCAAACAATCACCGGTGCAATATATGACGGTTTACGTGAATGAACAACCCGTTAGACTATTCGAGGTGAAAAAATTAACAGTTGGAGATTGTTTATTAGCTGCGGGAATTAAAATGAATAAGCTATACGGTCGACCAGGACTAGCCATGATCGTTACTTTAAATGGAAAAAACATTACCATTCCTGGTCAATATGGTCTTCCTCCGACATTAATGAAAAATGGAGAAAGTTGTGCCCTAGATGATTCTATTGAAAACGGGGATGTCCTGTATGTTGAAAAAGGACAAGATGGAGATCGTACCACACTATCCATTGGTCAGTTACTTGATGAAATCCCAACCAATGAAATAGAGATCAACGGAAAAACATACCAAATTGAACCAACATTTATATGCAATGGAGAAACGGTAGATACAAATTATCTCCTTAATGATCGAGATGATATTCTATTTCAATTTCCGAAGACACTTGAAGATCTGTTTCATTATCTGAATCTGACAAATCTTAAAGAAGAACTTCGACCGTTTCAACTAACCCTGAATGGTAAGGATACATTTTATCCCTCCTTTTCAGGTAAGCTCTACCGTAATGGGATGGAATCAAGACTTCAAAGTAGCTTTGAGAATTATGATAAAATCACCGTACAAATGAGGGAAAATATTACTCTACTAGACCTTGCCGATGCAAATCAATATATACTTAATCAAACAATACCTGTTACATTCAATAATAAAGAAATACTCTTAAAAAAGAGTATCACCGTTGTGAAACGAGGAGATCAAAAATTATATGAGGATAGCACCATCTATGATGGTGACACCTTAAACATCTCCCATCAACGTTTACAGCCCTTTATCTTTCAAGACATTTTTAAAGAGGTGGATATTGACCTTCCAAAAGAAATGAATGGGTCATTCATACTTTTGAAGAATAACGAAGAAACAACGTTCTATGATAATCTTGAACCGTTCGACTCTTTACAGATCATTTTTCCAACTCAAAAAGGAAGCCAGGTTATCAAATGATACCTAGCTTCCTTTTTTATCATAATTGATTTTCTTGTGAAATGGTAGTTAACGCTTTGCTTGTAATCTTCCAATGAGATGCATGCCAAGCAACGTCCCCTTTTACAAAAAGGATGGCTTGAGGTGACTCATGTTTAATGTGAAAGCGGTCTGCGATATAATTTGAAAGCTCTCTTGATGTTTGAACAATTAAGTAATAGCTTTTAACACTTGAGTTACTTGTAAATTCTTCGTATTCCTCATAAGCTGCTTGACTGATTGGACAAGTATTCGAATGCTTTAAAAGATAAAAATTCTCATTTTCAACAAGAGCATCAAATTGCTCTTTCGTTTGAATTTGTTCCATTTCTACCCCTCCTAAGGATATGTATAAGTTTATTTTACACAAATTGTAATAAAAAACGCAGTGTAGATATAATATCATTACACTGCGCTTTTGAACATTTATCTGCTTATTAATGATTTAACTGCGATTCCGTTTCATCAAAAGCTCTTTTTGTTTCCTCGAGCTTTTTTTGAAGTTCCTTATCATCACTTAACACGGGAGAAAAATCGTCTTCATACACGACGTCTGCCTCAGAATCATTAACAGGTTTGACTGACTTCACTTTACTCATAATGTCATTGGATTGCTTAGAAACAGCTTGTCCAATGGAAGAGGACTTTAGTTTAGCAACCTCGGCTAATTCAGTACTCTTTGTTTTTGCTACATCATAAAGCTGACTCGTCTTCCCTTTTAAATTTTCAGCTTGAGTGTTTATTTCCGTTCTCATTTCTTTTCCTGACTTTGGAGCGAGGAATAGTGCCGTTGCTGCTCCAACTAGCCCACCGATGATAGCACCCATTAAAAATTCCTTCGACCCTGATGTTTCATTTACGTTTTGTCGATCTTCCTTTTCAGTTTCGTGATTCACCATATGATATTCCTCCTCTAATAATAACTTCTTTCTCTTCCCTTCTCGCTAGGACCTTTTTCAACAACTGTCTTTTCTTTATTCCTATGAGTCCATCGATCCTTCATTTCAAGAAGGACATTGCCCCATTGGAGGACTTGACTAACCTTGTCCTTATTTTGCTCCACTGCAAGGTTCACAGAATTTGTGATCGTTTGAAGTGATGAGTTAAACTTTTGTACCGTTACTCCTACATCCTTAACGGAATCAACGACACTTCCTAAGCTTTCTGATTTCTTTTGAATATCTTCCGCTAGGGCATTCGTTTTATGCAACAAGTCTGTTGTTTCCCTTGTAACGCCGTCAAGCTGACGCTCCAATCCATTTAATGTTTTTGAAATACTATCTAAGGTTACTTGAAGAGACTGTAACGCTTTCGATAGAAAAATGACTAAAATAAGAAAAGCAATTGCCGCAATCCCTGCACTGACATAAAGTATCCACTCCAAAATATCCTGCACCTCCATTGACGCTTACATTTCATTACTTACCCTACTAAGAATTCATTAAACACCAATCGTAATAAATCAATACTAAAATTTTACCATAAATAAAACAAAATTGTTATAAATGCGCCAACTTTCGCCCTTTAGGTTACAATAATAAATGTGTTAAAAGTTTTTTAAAAGGAAGGGAAAAAAATGAAAGATTCACGCATTGAGCTTCTAGCAAAAAACCTTATTAATTACTCTGTTAAGCTACAACCTGGTGAAAAGGTGCTAATTGAAAATTTTGGTTTGCAGCGAGAGCTAGTAACAGCATTAGTAAAGGAAGCGTATGCTGCGGGAGGACATCCATTCGTACTTCTTAAAGATCAGCAAGTGGACCGAGCGTTACTTCTAGGTGCCCAAGAAGAACAATTTAACTTGATGGCAGATTTTGAAGCGAACGTTATGAGTCAAATGGATGCATACATAGGATTACGTTCCGGCGACAATATCAACGAGCATGCTGATGTTCCTGATGACAAGATGAAAATTCACGGATCAACGATCGGGAAGAAAGTACACCGTGATATCCGTGTTCCTAAAACCAAATGGGTCGTCCTGCGTTATCCAAATTCATCTATGGCGCAACTAGCAAAAATGAGCACAGAGGGCTTTGAAGATTTTTATTTTAATGTTTGTAATTTAGATTATGGGAAAATGGATCAGGCAATGGATGCCTTAGTCGAATTGATGAACAAAACCGACAAAGTAAAAATCACTGGACCAGGAACTGACTTATCCTTCTCTATCAAAGATATTCCTGCCATAAAGTGCTCGGGACAAATGAATATTCCTGATGGAGAGGTATATACAGCTCCAGTACGTGATTCAGTCAATGGAGTCATCACTTACAATACTCCATCTCCATATCAAGGCTTTACATTTGAAAATGTAAAACTAACCTTTAAGGATGGAAAAATTGTTGAAGCAACTGCAAATGATACAGAGCGGATTAATAAAATATTCGATACAGATGAAGGGGCACGCTTTGTTGGAGAATTTGCCATTGGTGTGAATCCTTATATCTTACATCCGATGCAAGATATATTATTTGATGAAAAGATTGATGGAAGCTTCCATTTTACTCCTGGTCAATGTTATGATGACGCCTTTAATGGAAATCATTCCAACATTCACTGGGATATGGTCAATATTCAACGCAGCGACTACGGTGGCGGAGAAATGTACTTTGACGATGTGCTAGTTAGAAAGGATGGACGCTTCGTAATCAAAGAGCTCGAGGTATTAAATCCTGAGAATTTAAAATAAAAAAAAGATGCAGCCACTAAAGCTGCATCTTTTTTTTATAATTGGCGTTCGTAAGCTTCTTGGAATTTTTGAATATCTCCTGCTCCCATGAACAGGATGACACTGTTTTCATGTTTCTTTAGAGTTTCTGTATTTTCTTCGTTGATCATTTCAGCCGATTCGATTTTATTGCGTAAGTCCTCGATTGATAACTTTCCATGGTTCTCCCTGGCCGAACCGAAAATATCACATAAATATACTTTATCTGCTAATTGAAGACTATCAGCAAATTCCTCTAAAAATGTTTGTGTTCTTGTAAATGTATGAGGCTGGAATACAGCAACAATTTCACGATCTGGATACTTTTGTCTTGCTGCATCAACCGTCGCCTTAATCTCCGTTGGATGATGTGCATAATCATCAATCAATACCTGAGAGCCGACGTGCTTTTCTGTAAATCTCCTCTTAACCCCTGTGAAGCTTAACAGCTGTTCCTTGACCTTGTCAGCTGACAGCTCCTCATAGTGACAAATGGCAATAACAGCAAGAGCATTTAATACATTGTGATCACCGAAGGTTGGTACCTGGAATGTATCATAAAAAGTGTTTCTAACAAATACATCGAAGGTCGTCCCTTCAGTAGTTTTTACAACATTTCTAGCCTGGAAGTCATTTTCTTCGCCAAAGCCATAAAAAACAACAGGTACTTTTGCTTGAATCTTTTGAAGCTGCTCATCATCGCCACAAGCAAAAATCCCTTTTTTCACCTGCCATGCCATCTCTTGAAATGCAGAAAATACATCATCAATATTAGCAAAATAGTCAGGGTGATCAAAATCAATATTCGTCATGATTGCATAATCTGGAAAATACGATAAGAAATGCCTTCTATATTCACAAGCTTCAAACACAAAATACTCGGCATTTTCTTCCCCTTTACCCGTACCATCTCCGATTAAAAACGCAGTTGGTTTTGCACCTCTCATGACATGCGAAAGGAGCCCGGTTGTAGATGTCTTCCCGTGGGCACCAGTCACAGCAATACTAGTGAAATTTTGCATAAAATCACCTAAGAAACGGTGATATCGAATGACAGGTAAACCTAGTTTCATCGCTTCTTGAATTTCTTCATGTTCATCTTTATAGGCATTTCCAGCAATAACTGTTAATCCTGGTACAATATTTTCTTTTTGGAAAGGTAGGATCTTTATTCCTAAATGTTCAAGGGCCGTCTGTGTAAAGAAACGTTTCTCAATATCTGAACCCTGAACCTCAAAATTCATATCATGAAGAATTTGTGCTAGTGCACTCATTCCAGATCCTTTTATACCCACAAAATGGTAAATTGTCATATAAAGAACCTCCAACCATCTTCTAACTGTATCACAGTATATGACATTTTCTTTTATTTGCTCATTTTTGCATTACGTCCTCTTTGTTTGCAAATAGTGAACACGATTTTATCATATTGTGACATTATATCATTTATTAATTATAAAAACTATGCAACGTTTGGCCATAATACCTTTTCTTTCTATGTCTATTTTACTCCATAGTTTATGAAAAAAAGCCTAAAATAACCATACTTACATTTCTTGTATACTTTGAAGATCATCCTGATTAATTAATACATCACGCGGTTTACTGCCACGATTTTCAGAAATATACCCGTTTTTCTCCATCATATCAATTAATCTAGCTGCTCGATTATAACCAATCTTGAATCTTCTTTGAAGGCTCGAGGTGGAAGCAGAGCCTTGATCAACGACAAATTCACAAGCTTCAAAAAATAGTTCATCTTCTTCTTCAGTAACAGCAGCCCTCTTTAATAGCTCCTCTTGATGAAACAAGTAGTTTGGACTTTGTTCTCTTCGAACATGAGCTACTACTTGGTCAATTTCTTCATCTGATACAAATGTACCTTGAAGACGAACAGGTTTTGAGGATCCATTTTCTAAAAATAGCATATCCCCACGACCTAGTAGACGTTCTGCTCCAGCGATATCAATAATCGTACGAGAATCGATTTGACTTGATACAGAGAAGGCGATTCTTGTAGGAACATTTGCTTTAATTAATCCCGTAATAACATCAACAGACGGTCGTTGTGTTGCAATAATTAAGTGAATCCCACATGCTCTAGCCTTTTGAGCGATACGACATATCGCTTCCTCGACATCTGCAGGGGCCATCATCATCAAGTCCGCTAATTCATCTATAATAATGACAATGAACGGTAGCTTATCGGCATGTTGATTATGCTGTTCACATTGTTCATTAAAACGATTGATCTCACGTACTCCTGTATGTGCAAATAATTCGTATCGTCTTTCCATTTCCTCAACAGCCCACTTAAGGGCAGCTGTTGCTGCTTTTACATCGGTAATCACAGGACTTACAAGATGCGGTATTTGATTATAAGGCGCAAGCTCAACCATCTTCGGATCAATTAATAGAAGCTTTAATTCATCAGGCCTAGCTTTATAGAGAAGGCTGACTAAGATTGTATTTATGCACACACTTTTCCCAGACCCAGTAGCTCCTGCAATTAAGCCATGCGGCATTTTTACGCAAATCAGTTACAATTGGCTTCCCGGATATATCTAGTCCGAGTACAGCTGTTAAAGGTGACTTCGATTGTAGAAATTCTGTGCTGTTAATAATTTCCGAGAGTAAAACCGGTCTACTTACTTCATTCGGGACCTCAATCCCGATCGTGTGTTTTCCTGGAATCGGTGCTTCAATCCGAATATCTTTTGCGGCAAGACTTAATTTTATATCATCTGCTAGATTAGTAATTTTGTTTACTTTTACACCCGGCTCCGGTTGCACCTCAAACCTTGTAACCGATGGACCTTGTGTAACATTTACCACACTTGCTCGAACATTAAAACTTTCTAACGTGTCGTTTAGAAGCCTTTCCGCTCCTCAAGCCATTCTCCACTTGTATCATAAATAACGGGAGGTGACAGGAGATCGAGCTCAGGGAATACGTAGTACGGATTTTCCTCATCGATCACTTCAGCTATCTCATTGACGCTAGCAGGCTGCTTATTTTCTTCGGCTTCCTTTTCAGGTATCAATGTTTTCGTTGGCTCAATAGTGGCTTACTCTTTATTGATTTTTTTTTCCTCTAATCTACGACGATCTTCTTTCAACATTAATACATTAAAAGGCAATTGCTTGCGTTTAGGCGCAGGTTCGACAGGAGGTTCTTCATGACCATCTAATCCTCCTGTTCGGTATTCTGTTGCATGCTTTCTTCGATTGTTTGCACCTCTACCTGTTCAAGTTCCTCTTCAGCTACGTTCAGTTCTTTCTATCTGAACACTCTGTTCAACTACGTTTAGTTCTTCTTCTATCTGGACACTTTGTTCAACTACGTTTAATTCTTCTATTTGTACACTTTGTTCAACTTCTAGTTTTTTCCTCTTCCTCGGCGAAACTCTCAACTGCTACGGCAACCTCTAATTCCCCGGTAGGCTCCAATGGGACATAGTGCTCTAAAACTTCCTCTTCAACTGTCTCTATTTGATCTAGATGAGCATAATCCGGTTCTGCACCTGTTTCTATAGGAAGCGATTCCTCTGTAACATCCATGCTAATCAATTCAATGGGATCCGTATTTATAACCGTTTCTTCTACTTGAACAACTTCTTCAATGGCCTGTTTCTCTATTCTATCTACCTGAACAGATGCTTCAGAATAACGCTCTATGTACTCTTTCTTCAAAAAGGAGTTTAACTCGTATTCTAACCGGCTTCTCCTCCTGCGGTCTTACCCTTTCTCAAACCCATAGACTGGAGAAGGAATTTCTGTTGGTCGAAACGGTCTTCTTGATACATCTCTATTTTTTGTTTCACTTTTAGTAGGTGGACTTTCTTTGCTTTTTGTAAGAGAGCCGACTCTAGGTTTCGAACGAACCGCTTCACTTTTCATTACTGGTTCCGTTCGCTGATGGGAAGAAGTCCTTTCTTCTCTACTTTTTCTAGAAGCTTTCTGCATTTCTCGTTCATCAGGTATTAACGGAAACTTAAATTTACCCTTCGGATACTGGTAGGCAATTCGAGCATCCATATCCTTTTGTTCTTTTCTTGTTTCTTTAAATGGTTCTACCTTTTGTTCATATATTTCTTCCACTTCATCGTCACTTATTTTACTAAACAATTTCTTAAACCAATTCAAACCTTATCACTCTTTCTTCTTTCTCATCATGTCTTCTTATTTTATCATTGAATACAATAATATCGACAAGAAATAAAAGATTGCTAGTAATAATATAATTTTGAATCTTTTGACCTAACTAAATTTTAGCTTGTTGGTTTTCGCTCCAGAGACAACATAAAAAGGAAAAAAGGACCATCATTGGCCCTTTAGTTTGGTTTTTTACTTCTGTTTTTTCCTAAAATAAAGATCGGTTCTAATTCACCATTTTCATATAAAAAGGATAATGCCGTTATTGGCACTCGACCGCTGGCAAAGAAGCTCATGGTCATTTGTGCGAGAATATCATAACCTGTCTCATTTTGAATATCTGCCAGAATTAATACATCCTGATGTGGAACCGCTACCGCCATATCTCCAGTAATTTTCGAACTCATTTCCTTTTAAAAACGCATCGTTTAGGACACGGCTTGCATCATACCCGTCATTTGTATTGAGGAAATAAAAGATATTTCCTGCCACTTCATCACGTTTCATAGTTGTTTTTAGGCTTCTTACATTGAAAAGAGCTACTTCACGGATATAGTCTCTCGTCCAATTCTCCTTTGCCATTAATGCTTCATCAATAATTCGGTACGCATTTCCTAAATCTAGCGAATAAACCCTGGTTTCAGCCGTATGATCATCATATACTAAAGGAATTTCTTCACGCGATACAACAGGAGTAGACGTAGAGCGTTATGACAGGAAAAATCCGAGTCTTTTCACCCTCTTGAGTCGTTTTCTCATCCATTGCCTTAAGGCCTTCCTCAACATAGTATACGACTTCTTCGATGGCCTTTTCTTTGTCTACTTCCCATTTTGCTATAATTCTAGGCAACTCAACGGAAATTCCTCTTCCACTTTCCTTGCTCTCTATACGTAATTGATCATTTTTGCGATCATAAGTTATCGTACGGCTATCACTTTGAAGCGTTTTTCAAGCTCCGTCTTCATTTTTTTACTATCCATTTTCATAAATACTTGCCTCCTTATTGGAGAATTTCTCTTTTATCTACATGAAATAGCCCCAATCTCGGGAGGATTGGGAGCTATTCCATTATTATAGACCTTCGATAAATTGCTCAATTTCTTCTTGTGTTTTCCGGTCTTTGCTGACAAAACGGCCTAGCTCGTTTCCATCTGCAAACGCGATAAAGCTAGGGATTCCAAACACATCTAAGCTTATACACAAGTCATAAATTGATCACGATCTACATGAACAAAATTGTATTCACTATATTTCTCTTCTATTTCTGGCAAGACCGGCTCAATCACTCGGCAGTCTGGACACCAATTTGCTGAAAACATAAATATATGTTTCCCATTGTTTTTCATCGTTTCAAACTGTTCTACACTCTCAAGCATTTTCATATGATTACCTCCCATAACAGTTTATACATTACGTAAATAGTTATTCAGACTACCATATTCTAAAACATTGTAGCCCCTCTGAAAAGAAATTAGACTTACAAGAAAAGCGCAAGCGCCTTGGTAAGCTCCGACAGGCATAAGACGGAGACCTAAAGCGGTCCTGACCTCTGTAGGGCTTTGGCTTATGACCCCGAGGAGCTAGGCGCTGGAGCTAGACACTGCTCAAAGTTCTAAAACAATACATTATTTTATAACAAAAAACGAAGGAATTCATCCTTCGTTTTCTTTTAACTCTATGGAGTTAACGATATCAATCATCATATCTGCTTCGCTGCTAAGGGACCTTGTTTTTTGTTTCTGTGGTAATCTTCATACCACCGACCCCTATAGTTAGCTCATTCAGGTTATCTTCGAGCTTTTTTACTAATAGAAAGCCATATTTCCCATCCGTTTTGATCACTTTATCGGTATCGAATTTGTCTTGATCGACTGTTGCTTGGTAAACGACTTCACTATCTTGACCTTCTATTGGATTGTAAAACAATATATATGTTTTTGAACCATTCTTTAAAATAATATTATTGGGAGATTCTTCTTCCACTTCAAAACCAAAAGGTAAATAATATTCAATTTCCTCAGTTTTATTATTTGGTTCTTTAGCCTCTTCCTTAAATGCGTTCTCCACAACATCAACTGTTTCTGTTTCCTCTTCGTCAAAGGATGCAGAACATCCACTAAGGTAAAATAGAGCAGCTATACAGAGGAGAGATGCCTGTATATACTTTCCTCATACTTTCTTCCTCCCTACATAGGACTATTGTCTTCCTTTCTATCATACCCGTCTCCCTATCCAATGACAAGCCTTCCAATTGTTACAATTGTGTTTCTAAACCGTTTATGTGCCTGTATTCATATTGACCGACGAGTAAAGTACTAACGTGAAGAAACATTTCCTGCCTCGGGATGAGTCCATTCGTAAAAGATTCCTATTGCCCCTTCTTTGCTTCGAATATTTGTTTTTTCATGAAGTCATCCATAATCGGACCCAATTCTTCCCCTACTAATAGCCTATGTTCAATTTCTTTTGGTAATAAGATTCTAGCTCCGCCGCTAATAATGGGGGTTTTTCCATGTTGAACTAATGCACCCCAATTACATAACATCATACCTATTTCGTTTGATGTACTCCACCTTCAAGACCTATCCCTATTTCTGCATCACTGATTTCAAGGGCTGCTTGCGCTCGATTGGGCTCCTTGAATCGTCTCTTCATCTGAAAAGGGTTGTTCACTTACACCAGATGGGACTTCCATTCCTTAACCGTTGCATTATAGCTCTTAAAAGCCTCTTCAACAGCTTTTACTTTCGTTTGGTTTTTTGAACCTACTGCCACATGCATATAACTACACCTCAACTTCAATATAAAAGGAGGTTCCCAATGGTTACCTCCCTACCGTTTTTAACTATTTTGTCTAATTGTATCTACTGTAGTCTGGTCACAAGCCTTTACAAGTCTTATTAAAAGCTCTTTTGCAGCAGCATAATCGTCAACATGAACAATCGAAGCAGCAGTATGGATGTATCGAGAGCAAATACCAACAACAGCACTTGGAACCTTCATTTGAAATATGCACTCGTCCAGCATCAGTACCACCTGGGAGACAAAGTATGATGATATGATATATTATGCGTTTCTGCTGTATCTAGAACAAACTCTCTCATCCCTCGATGGGTTACCATTGATCGATCTAGAATTCTTAGCAGCGCTCCTTTTCCTAGTTGACCAAACTCATTTTTATCACCTGCAGCATCATTTGCAGGACTTGCATCAAGGGCAAAGAAGATATCTGGCTTAATTAATGCGGCTGCTGTTTGTGCACCTCTTAATCCAACTTCTTCCTGAACGGTTGCGCCAGAATATAAAAGTGTTTGGTAAACTCTCTCCTTGTACTTCTTCTAATAATTCAATAGCTAGACCACAACGTACCGGTTATCCCAAGCCTTGGCCATTATTTTCTTTTCATTTGCCATTGGGGTAAACGGACAGATCGGAACAATTTGCTGTCCTGGTTTAATACCTAGTTCCTTCGCATGATCCCTGCTATCAGCCCCAATATCAATTAACATATTACTAATTTCCATCGGCTTACTTCTCTTACTTTCATCCAAAAGATGAGGAGGAATGGAAGCAATCACCCCAATAACAGGACCGTCATTTGTCATGACCTGTACACGCTGTGCTAGTAGAACTTGGCTCCACCAACCGCCTAATGGCTGAAAACGAATCATCCCATTATCTGTAATCGCCGTTACCATAAATCCAACTCGTCCATATGTCCCGCAACCATGACACGAGGGCCATTGGCATTTCCGTGCTTCACTCCAAAAAATACTTCCTAAATTATCTTGAATGATTTCATCAGAATACTGAGTTAATTGTTCACGCATAAACTTTCTAACTAAATGCTCATTTCCAGATGCACCCTGAAGTTCCGTTAGCGTTTTGAAAAGCTGTAATGTCTTCGAATTCATGTATTATGGCCTCCTAATATTCACATGACTCTTTATGTACAATCTTTATTTTACTTAACTTTCCGACATGTTACCACTTTATTGGTTGCTACTCTTAATTATGTACGCAAAATTTGATATGATGGAAGGAGAATTAATTTGTATGAAAAAGGAGGGGCTTTATGAACTGGAAATCATTTTTAACTGGTGTTTCTGTTGGAATCATTTCGGGCTTTATAGCTAGCGAATGGGTCTCCCAAACGGGCAAAGTGTCCCCAGAAAAAGCCCTTACACACGCAAAGGCAAAATTTAAAGAAAGAGAGGTCCGATTAGCGGCTCTTGGATTCAAATGACAACTGAACCTTTTGAAAAAAACAAACATCACCTATGATGTGTATAAAGGTGGAGTATCACGAACGGTAGATGACACTTTAGAGCAATACGAATTTATTTCAGATGCAAAAACCGGATATTCTAGAAGTATATCCACTTTAAGAAAAGCTGCCAAATAAGGCAGCTTTTCTTATATAACTCTCTTCACTGACTCAACAATTCAATAGTGATCATTCCACTTTATTGCCCGCGATAGAAGCATCATGATAAAAGGTAAACCAAGCATGATTCTCCATCCCAAATTGGAGCCACTTTTGTTTTGCATCTATCGAATTCATTGGATAATCATCATATGCCATAACCCAAAGTGGATTTTGGTGGGCATGTGTTGGCATGATATCTGCCATATATGAATAACCACTTCATTGTCATCCTCAACGATAAGAATGGAATGTCCATCACTATGTCCACCAGTATGAACCATTTTTATTTTCCCATTGACCCACTCTTGCTCAAAAGGAACAACCTGTGACTCTATGCTTTTTTCCCTTTCCAGTATGTTTTGAGATCGAATATTTGGTTTTCTCATTTCATTCCACTCGACTGTGGAAACGATAATTTCTGCGTTAGGAAATGTGGATATATACTCGTTATTCACTATTTCTGTTAACCCACAAGCATGATCAAAGTGATGTGTCATTTAAAACATAATTAATATCTTTTTTTGTTAACCCTAGTACTTCTAAGGATTGTAGCAGTTCTGATTCCTCTGTTACACCGAAATTTTTTTTTCTGTTTGTCAGACATCTTTCCTTTCCCAATTCCAGTCTCAACTAAAAAGTTTTTCCCTTCTTGCTGGATTAAAATAGGGTCGTTCTAAGCTCAATTTGATTTTTGTCGTTATGAGGGTATTTCTTTGACCAAAGTGCTTTCGGAACGACACCAAACATGGCACCACCATCTAAGTGAGTAACTCCGCCTTTCAACCAAGTAAGCTTTACATGTTTTAACTGTAACGTTTTCCATCTCATCCCCCCTAGGTCTTATACCTGTATTGTACCACTCCTTCCTTTTTTAGGAATATAAAAAAGAGTCTATCACGACAATAGACTGAAAGAAAATTGAGTTTAAATACGGTCCTTATCTTTGACAATATCAATCTAGATAAAAACAGCTTAGTTAGATTTCCGCTGCGGGTGGGCGCTTTCCTCGGGGGGGCCGAGCCGCTTCCTTCGCTCAGTCCAGGGTCTCGACTGTCCCGCTTTTCCCGCAGGAGTCGCCACCCTCCGCTCCAATCAATATTTAATTCATCTAAAAGATATTACATTCCGAGGTGATTTCTATAAGAGGAAGGGTACCAAAGACCATTAGTACGTAAGCATGAGTCAATCATTGATATTTCGTTCATCCTATCAATCAAGCGTGTGGCTTTTCTAATACGAAGGAAAAGCGTGGTATGCAATGCTCATCCTCTCAAGTCCTAACAATTGTGCATGAATTGATGCTTACGTTTACTGTTTGAATGTAAAAAAAAAACTGGAACTTAACAAGTTACTTGACAATAACTTAGGAAAGAAAGTTTCCCTAGTTAATATTTATAGTCGAAACCGCTCATTGGATCGGAAGGTGCTTGACTCCTGGGGGATCAGCGTGACAAGTGAGACCCCACAGGCGAATGCCGAGGAGGCTCACCGCCCGCCCCCCGGAAAGCAAGCACCTGGAGAGGAAATCAGCCTTTTCTCTACCATTCCAAATTACTGTAAAAAATTCTTCCCATAAAAAATTTCATCCATTTCAGTTGTTAAGCTTTCTGTAATTTCTTCCTGCTCATATATGTTTAATGAATCTTTGTGTATCCAAATAATAATTATTTAAATCAAAAATTTTTTCAGTTTGCACTTCGTATGAAAGATATTTTCTTGATACACGTTTACATCAATCATAATCATATTGATTCTTGATCTCGTCTGGAATAAAATTTTGTATCGATGTGATATCATGATCGATAAAACAATTTTGGCCATGTTTATCCCTCGTAAACCCGCGTACCCGGTAATCAATGGTCATAATATCTGTATCAAATGAATGGATTAAGTAATGTAACGCTTTTAAAGGAGAAATTTCCCCACAGGTGGAGACATCGATGTCAGCACGGAAGGTACTTATTCCTTCGTATGGGTGGAACTCCGGGTACGTATGAACTGTAATATGAACTTTTATCCAATTGCATAACCACTGAATCCGGAAGTGGCCCTGGAGATTCGTCATATGTAGATTCAGTCGGCACCTCAACAACAGTCCTTCAGAAACGAGAATGGTCACGCTTGCTCCCTGTGGTACATAATCCTGCTGAGCGATATTTAAAACATGTGCACCAATAATATCGGATACATTTTTTAAAATTTTTGTTAACCGATCTGCATTATATTGTTCATCAATATATTCTAAGTAAGCTTCCCGCTCTTGCCTGGTTTTGTGTAACAAATATCATACATATTAAAGCTAAGTGACTTTGTTAAGTTATTTAATCCATGCAACTCAATTCGCTGTTCTGGAGTGAGCATTCATTCTTCCCCCTTCACCATAATCTCCGTAAATATTATTAACTTACCCAACTCCTTACGAAAAAACAGTCCTACAATAGTAGGACTGCTTATTTTTTCTGAAATTGAACTTCGCAACGATAGATACGAGAGCCTTTGGAGGAGAACTTCTCTTCGTATTCTGTCATAATATTTCCTTCATAAGGACTATTATGAAGATCTAAGCTTACATACTTTAAAAGCATTCCGTACTCCGAAAAGCTTCTAAGAGAGAACTCAAATAAAACCTTGATTATCTGTTTAAAGTGAAATCTCACCGTTATCTACCAGAATATTTTCATAAATGGAAAGGAAAGTTTTGTATGTTAAACCGTCTCTTCTCATGGCGTGTTTTCGGCAAGGATCAGAGAAATTTAAATAACTTGATCAACATCACCCTTTGCAAAATAGTTCTAAGTTCGACAGCATTTACGTTCATCAGACGCAGATTAGGAAGGTCTTCTTCAATTAGGCGGTCGAGAGCAATAACAATAACACTTTTATATACCTCCAATACCAATATAATTAATATGTGGATTTGCTTTAGCCATTTCAGTATGAAACGACCTTTACCCGTTCAATTTCGATATGAATAGGCTGGTCATTCCCGAATACTTCGTTCCAATTTCCTTGTAGCTTTCTGGAATTTGCTACAACATATTGCGGATAGGATTCGAGCCTATCCTTTGCCAAGGCTTATTTCTTAAACGCATGTTGACACCCCTAAAATAATCTATCGTTCAAACCATATCATGTGAGCAATTTTGTTGCAACCAACTAATACCTAATCCATATAAATTAATTTACGTAAATAAAAAAAGGAATTCACAACATAAATGTGAAGTTCCTTTTTGCGTATTTTCAAGCAACCTTGAAAGGGTGTATCGGATGCCTTTAGAACAGAAAGATCAAATGAATTTATTAAAAGATATATTAACGAATCATAGTACCGATTGTTGCGGGTCCGTATCTGAATGTGAACAATTAGAACGTTTGGTAAAATCACTAATGGTTAACACGGAACTCGATCATAATGTAAAAAATGTACTGGAACAAATTTATAGCTATTCTCAGCACGGTGCAAATACGAATGAGCTTGATCAACATATTGAGTCGCACCAAGAACAACTTGGACAGTGGGTATCAGAAATTGATCAATTTTCTTGACCAACCAGAGTAGACAAATAATTCACCCAGTAATTCATCTCTTCGTACCTATCCTTATTTTTATGCCATTGAATAGATGAGATGGTCTGTGCAATCGTATACCATTTCATTCGCAGCATCAGTTCGTCCGTAAGCTCTATTTCATACATGTCTAACCATTCGCTCCATTTGTCTTGCGGGAGATACCAATACAGCATCATTCCTAAGTCTATGGCAGGGTCGGCAATCATCGCACCATCCCAATCAATGAGGTACAACTGGTTGCTTTCTGTGAGCAACCAGTTATTGTGATTAACATCGCAATGACAAACAACTTTTTCCTCATAATGTATACTATCAAGCTCCTGATGCAAGAATAATAGAGCCTCTTGAATGGCCGCGTGAGATTTCACATCTTCATCTATCTCCTGCACTAAAATGGACAAAAGATGAACAGGCTCTAATGGAGTTTTCCCCATCCTTTTTAGCATGCCGAGTAAGGCTTCCGACTGGTGAATCTTCTTTAGGAGCTTTGCCACTCTCTTCGTATTCATATCTTGCGGCTTTAGCTCTCTTCCCTCTAACCATTGCTGAGCGGTGATTACATCCCCATTTTCAAGCCTTTTTGTCCAAATTAGCTTTGGAACAATACCCTCTGCTGATAATACGGCAAGGAATGGAGAGGAATTTCGTTTAAGAAAGAGCCTCTGATCTTCATGCTGTGCAATAAACGCTTCTCCTGTCGCTCCTCCTGCAGGAACGATTTCCCACTCTTGTCCAAATAAGTGTTCCAAAATTGTTCACCTTCATTTTAACTGCGTCGTTAGTTTCTATAATAAGTACTTTTCTTTATTAAGTATTCACCATGGTAAAGCACAAGTCTCTTACAAGTAAAAAAGACGGCTATTGTAAAGAAATTCGACAATAGCCATCTTTATAGATTTTATCTCCTAGTGTTTCCTTCGTCAAGTAGAGACATCATACTTTCTTACTTGACTAGTACATAAACACTAAGTGGAGGTAGACTAAATTCTTTTTCATGTATATGATAAATCCCATTCATTTCTACGATGTCTTGGTCTGCAATGACCTGCCAATCAACGGTAGGTAACGAAACATGACGTTCAGTTTTTAGAGGATTGAATAGAACGACGATTTCACTCCATATTCCAAATTTCCTAACATCACGAAGTGTGTATCCAATAACAGGCTTTACCACTGGTAAGAAAGACATATGCTTATTAATCAGTTCGGTTGAATGAAAACGAAAGGCTTGATGTGACTTTCTTAATTTGATTAAACCCTTGATATAGTCTACATGATCTTTGTTTTCATATACTAGGTCCCAATCCACTTGATTAATGTCATTAGGGGATCGATAACTATTTCCATTTCCTTTTTTTGTCCGAAAAAATTCTTGGCCACAATGTAAAAAGGGAACTCCTTGAGACAAGAGAACAAATGCAGTTGCTAATCTCTGCTGCTTTTTTCTAATCTCTTCAGGCTCCTCTTTTTCACATAAAAGGAGTTTATCCCAAAAGGTATGGTTGTCATGAGATTCGATGTAATTTACCGATTGAATGGGTTCTTGAAATAATCCCTTTTCCTTCAAACCTACACTACCTGCTAAAATTTTCTTTGCAGCCTCGTAGTATCTTTCATTTCCTAATGCGTAGCCTTTATCATGGAGATTGAATGTATTTCCCTTTACCGTATCCCTAAAGAAGTCATTGAATTGACCAACTCTTGGAAGTTTCTTCTGATTACGAATACTCGCCTTTGTGTCAATGGCGATTGGAGTATTTAAATCCCATCCTTCCCCAATCATAATGGTCGAAGGATCCAATAAATCAAGCGCTTTTCTTATTTCATTCATGGTTTCTATATCTAAGATCCCCATCAAATCAAAGCGAAACCCATCTATACCGTATTCTTTTTTCCAAAAGAGGACCGATTCGACGATAAATTTCCTCACCATTTTTCGTTCAGAAGCAATATCATTTCCTACTCCTGTTCCATTAGAGGGCATTCCATTTTGATCATGTCGAAAAAAATAGCCTGGTACAATTTTTTCAAAAGAAGATTCTTCTCTAATGTATACATGGTTGTATACAACATCCAATATGACTCGAAGTCCTTCATCATGAACAGCGCCAACTAACTTCTTTAATTCATTGATTCTGGCATACGGATCATGACAATTTGATGAATAACTTCCTTCAGGGGCATTGAAGTGTATTGGGTTATATCCCCAGTTATAATCTTCCTTATCCCCTAGCTCATCAACACCAGCAAAATCATGTAACGGGAGCAGCTCGATGTGTGTTACTCCTAAATCTTTTATATAGCTGAGTCCAGTAAGCTGACCGTGGCTAGTAAATGTATCTCGTTCACTCGCACCTAAATACAAACCTTTATCTGTAACTCCACTATTTGGATGGATGGTTAAGTCTCTAATATGTGCTTCATAAATAATAGCGTCAGTAGGGGAATTAAATCCTGCTAGCGGTTTACTTACCACAGGTGTTCGATTTAGATCGATTATCACTCCTTTTTCCCCATTTGCTGTAACAGCAACAACATAAGGATCTACCGCTTCTCTCCATTGAAGATTCACACAAACGAGATAAGTATAGTGAAATCCTTCCAGATCTCCTTCTACCGTAGTGACCCATATCCCTTTTTCCATACGAGTCATTTCGTATTGACATGTTTTATCGTCAGCTGTCCGAGCAAGTTTTACCTGACATTGTGTTGCGGTAGGCGCCCAAAGTGTAAAGATGGTCCTTTCTGGTGAATATTGGATTCCCATAGGCCCGTCAAAGTAAAATTTTTCATCAAACTGAGGAGTTCGGATAACGGCTCCTATCTGGAGATCCGTCTCCCCTCCATATTCATCCATCACACAATAAGTCAATCCGATTTCCGGTTCTTTGTCGGTATGGCAAATATATTTAACGGAATCATGTAATCGTATTTTCTCAATAATAGCTAACTTCTCAGTTTTATCACCAGCTCTGAGTGAAAAATCCTTTGACTCGCCATTATGATAACTCATAGGTAACAAGATCGTAATTATGTTCACATCATCTAAATAGGCATAAAAAAGTCTTTCAATAATAATCATGCATTTTTCAGCTCCTTCTGCCCCCTATCCTTCCTTATTCCCCTTGTGATAATTGGCAACACCTGCTGACAAGCCTGAATTTGTAAAGGCGTTTCAGCAAAATAATCACCGTCAGCATGCGCCATCATTGGGGTAGAAGAATATATTTGAATTTCTCGTCCAGTTAACATCTTCACTTCTTTGAAGGCGACATGACCACCCCAAAAAACGCTTACAAACACAGAAAGCATTTTTAGCCTTGATAAACGATGCACGATAACAATATTTAACAAGCCATCATCGGTTTTTGCATTCGGAGCAATTTGCATTCCTCCACCATAAAACGGCTGGTTGGCCACAGTCACAAACCAGGTAGCAGGAAAATCATGAGTGATACCATCCACAGTAAGTTGAACATCTGTTGGTTGATAAAATAGAATTTCCTTAATAAGCAAGTACACGTATACTAGGCCACCCAAGGATAATTTATTTAGCCACTTTTTCATCTTTGATTGATTGGCGAGTTTGGAAATTAAGCCGTCGAGACCTGCTCCCATGTTATTTATGAAGTACAGGTCCTCCGTACTGGACCTTGATATTCTACCAACGTCAGTTAACCTCGGTTCTTGCTTTCTTTCTCTTAACAATACGGATAATGCATGAAGAGGATTTCTTGGTATTTGAAATCCTCTTGCAAAATCATTTCCAGAACCAGCAGGAATAAATCCAACCTTAACATGTGGAATAGAGATGACCCCATTAACTACCTCATTTAATGTTCCATCTCCTCCAACAACAGTGATTGATACCTCTCCTTCTTGCCTAGCAAGAAGCATCGCTATTTCAGCACCATTCCCTTTATAAGCGGTCAGAAACGCTTCGTAGGGAATTTGTTGTCTTTTTAATTCTTTTTCTACTTTAGCCCACACTTTTAAACTATAGCCATTTTTGGCGTTTGGATTAATAATAAAGTATAATTTCCCCATTTTTCTCATCCCATACGTGTCTAGAATTCTTTTTCTTCTTGTTCCCCTTTATTTAAAACATCCCATTCTAGTCGGCGCATACTCGTTGTTTGACTAAACTGAAGAAGCATTTGTGCTGCTTTAAGCTGAGCATGCTTCAGTGGAGTTTTATTGCTTCTCATCGTTTGAAACCATTCTTCGTAATTTCTTTTTTCAATGAGCTGTAAACCATAGGGTGGAAAGGGATAATCAATATAGCCATTTCTACTTAATACTACTTTATGAATCGGCAACTCTATTTCATACAACTCAAATATTTTCTTTACAATTTTTTCTGTACGATTAAGCCCAATAAGTGGATTTAACACCTTTTGTTCCTGATCTTGATGACGCTTTACCCAAAACCTTTCTTTCGTTCCTTGAAATACGGTATGGTCCTCTTCCTCTAAGAAGCTGATACACCACACATCTGTTGGAGTGATCAAAATCGTCTCTACTTCTACCGGAGCTTTTTTCAATAGAAAGATTGGCTCATACATCACGAGGGTTGTATCGGGAAAGCGTTGCAAAAAGTACTTAAGTCTGTGATCATACAAATACTTCTTACTGATATTTGATTGCTCTAACAAGGTTGTGCTCGCCCATTTCATTTGAAAACGAAATAATTGGTCGAGAAATTGATGCTTGAGCTCAACTTCAGTAGCTGGTTTAAAGGTAAAAGAAGGGGAAAATGAAAGACCTGAAGACTCTTGTACCTCCGACTGTATCTCCTTCTCCACCACTTCTTCGTCTTTTCTTTCTCTTTTAAAAAATCCCTTCATACGATCAACTAAGGGATGTTTATCTTCTTCTAACCAATTCGTTGAGACCGGTTGAATGCTTTCAATGATAGAATCTGACTCCCAGAGAGAGTAGATTTTTTCCCATTGCTGCTTTTTCAACCTCACATATCTAGTTGGATATTCGTAAATATTTTGTTCGTAACGTGAAACATAATCTTGCAGTTTAATTAATTGTCCCATACGGGTTTCCTTTCTATAAACAAATGATCTACAACTTAAAAGTTTGAACAACCTCGTATTTTGGTTCTCTTTCCAAATGTGTCTGGTACAACACAATTTCATTAGTAACAAACGAGATTGCGTCACGAACAAAAGGGTTCTTTTGTTGTAGTGATTCAGGCGCAAATAGGGTATCTCCCTTCCACTTTCTTGCTACTGTTATATGTGGATGAAACGGTCTTTTCTCAAGGGAAAAACCAGCTAACTCACAAGCATGAAATACCTTTTTCCTTACTTCGTATAAACAAATTTGTTCCATTAATCGCACCCAAAAGATTCTTGGAGAATCATTTCTGCCAAAAGTATCTAGGCCTTCAATATCTAGAGGAAAAGCATTTTCTTTCTTAAGTGCATCTGATACAAGTTGAATCGACTTTTCCAACATGCCTGTTTCTGCGTTTCCTAAAAAGGCTAGAGTAATATGATAATCCTCAGGATGAACCCATTTTTGAAAAGGAAAGTCCTTTTGGAGTGGGAGTAGTTTATTATATACAAGTTTTTTTGTATCACTTGGTATTTTTACTGCATAAAAAAAATGAGTTTTTTTATCCATTATAACTTTTCAAACCTTTCAAGCTTTCTTATATTTTAACAGAGATTGAAACTGAATCGAAAAAATGACGATTACACGAAGTACATATGTTTGAATACAATATACCTCTTTAGGTATAATAAAGTTATTCTCTTTTATATGTTACATTTCCCATTTTTGTAGTAAAAATTTCGAATTCCAAGGAAAATAATTGAAGTTAGGAGAACATTAGATGAAAGTTGTTCAAAATATTGCGGAACTAATTGGGGAAACCCCTTTACTTAAATTAAATCGTCTGGCACCCAAAAATGGTGCTTCCGTCTATTTAAAACTCGAATTTTTTAATCCTAGTAAAAGTGTAAAGGATCGTGCTGCATTCAACATGATTATTACAGCTGAACAGAAGGGATTATTAAAAAAAGGCGCGACTATTATTGAGCCGACAAGCGGGAACACAGGAATTGGACTAGCCATGAATGCTGCGGCCAGAGGATACCGTTCCATATTAGTCATGCCTGATACCATGACAAAGGAACGCATCAATCTATTAAAGGCATACGGTGCTGAGGTTGTTTTAACACCAGGTGATGAAAAAATGCCTGGATCGATAAAAAAGGCACAAGAGCTAGCAAAACAAATACCAAATAGTTATTTACCTATGCAATTTGAAAACGAAGCAAATCCAGATGCACACAGACACTCTACTGCTCTTGAAATTGTTGAAGCTATGAAGGAAATAGGTAAGCCACTTTCCGCATTTGTCGCCACTGCGGGAACAGGAGGCACGATAACTGGAACGGGTGAAGTATTAAAAGAACATTATTCAAATTTGCAAGTTCATGTAGTGGAACCCGCAGGCTCACCGGTCCTTTCTGGGGGCAAGCCTGGGAAGCATAAACTAGTAGGAACGAGCCCAGGATTTATTCCTGATATACTAAACCAGGATGTATACGACCAGATTCATAAAATTACGGATGAAGATGCCTACACAATCACAAGAAGATTGGCTAGTGAGGAAGGAATATTAGTTGGGCCATCCTCTGGTGCCGCCTGCTACGCTGCCATAGAAGTTGCTAAAACTCTTGGCCCTGATGACGTTGTTGTCTGCATCGCATGTGACACCGGTGAGAGATATCTTTCAAGTGATTTATTTTCTTAAGGTACTAGAGAAGGCTGCCATAGTAGGCAGCCTATTTTAGTTATTCTATGGTTCCGCATTCCTTCTCTATTTCGTCCTTTATCAACTGTTGAAGCTTTTTCGTAACTTCTCCTGGAGTTCCTCCAGAGATTTTTTTCTCCTCAACTTCTACAATTGGCGTTACCTCCACAGTTGTTCCAGATAAAAATACTTCATCCGCACGTAAAACCTCTTCAACTGTGAACTCTTTTTCTTCAAAAGGAATTTGATTTTGCTCACATACTTGCTTCACTTTTTGCCTTGTTATTCCGTTTAAAATCAAGTTGTTCGCTGGATGAGTGATGACCGTTCCATTTTTCACAATGGCTACATTAGAGGAACTGCCTTCTGTTACGATATCACCTCGATGTTGTATGGCCTCAAAGCAACCAGCTTCTACTGCTTTTTGTTTGGCAAGGAGATTCCCTAGTAAATTCAGACTCTTAATATCACAGCGCAGCCAACGAATGTCATCAATAAATATAGCCTTTACACCTTCTTGCATACTGTTAACTGGACGATCAACTTTTCTCGTATATGCAACAAAAGTAGTAGCTACGTTGTGAGGGAAGGCATGATTACGCGGAGACGCCCCCCTTGTAAATTGCATATAAATAATGCCATTTGTCAGCTCATTTTTCTCAATAAGACCTTTTAACAGTTCCTCTAGTTCAGACGGTTGATAAGGTATTTGAATGCTTATCTTTTCCGCACTTTCCTGCAATCGATTCAAATGCTCCTTGGCGGTAAACATTTTTCGATTATACACCCGTATCACTTCATAGACACCATCGCCAAACTGATAGCCACGATCCTCAATATCGACAGTTGCAAGTCCACGATCTACTATTTCTCCACCAACAATAACGTATTCCATACATACACTCCCTTTGTTCTCTATTTATTTAGCTAATTCATATATGGCATGAGCATAGATTGCTGTTGCTTTTAGCAAATCCTCTACAACCATATACTCATCCTTTTGGTGAGCCACGTCCGGTCGACCTGGAAATAATGGCCCAAAGGCAACTCCTGATTGCAGCGAACGTGCATAGGTGCCCCCACCAATCGCCAGCAATTCTGCCTTCTCACCCGTTTGTTCTTCATAAACCTTTTTTAGGGTTTGAATCAGAAAATCCTTTTCATCCACATGATGGGGTTTGGAGTCTGATACATTTTGAACCTCAAAACCTTGTTCATGTAAAACAGGAGCTAACTTTTCCTGTATTTGATCAAGTTCTGCTGTGACAGGGTAACGAAGATTGATTCCTAACATCCCGCCATTTTCTTTTGTAAAGGAAAGTTTTCCAACGTTTAACGTAAGATCCCCAGAGATATCATCTGTATAAGCAATTCCCAATTGTTTTCCACGGCTATCATGATAGAAATATGTTTGAATAAAGGAGAAATATTGTTTGGCTAGACCACTTAGCTGTAATTTATTTAGGAAAACAGCTAAAAGAATCCCGGCATTTTTCCCCAGATCAGGTTCCATCCCATGCACAGATACTCCTTCTAGCTCTAAAATAAGTTCTCCATTATCAACTAAGTATTTTCCATTCAGCTGTTGCTCATCAAGGAAGCTTTGAAACTCTTGAATAATATGTGTTTCTTCTTGATTGGTATGTAAGGCCGCCTTGGCGAAATCAGGAACCATATTATAGCGTCTGCCTGCTTGAAAAGATAATACAGTAGTTCCAGTGTTATCCTCAGTATCGTATGTCCTTTGCACAATATCAAAATCTGAGATTCCTTTTTCTGCAAATATGATCGGGAAATCAGCATCTGGTGCAAATCCCATGGTTGGCATTTCTTCATGTTCAAAATAATGATCCACACAGCGCCAGTTGCTTTCTTCATCTGTTCCGATGATCATTCTCACTCTTTTCGAAAGAGGCAATTGAAGTTCTTTTACAATTTTCATTGCATAATAAGCGGCCATTGTTGGTCCCTTATCATCAATAGCCCCACGAGCATAAATGTTCCCTTCACGAATTTCCGCTGCATACGGGTCACTCGACCATCCATCTCCTTCTGGGACCACATCAACGTGACAAAGAATGCCGACGCTTTCCTCTCCTTCACCGAATTCTACATGCCCTGCAAGATTTCCTACATTCTTGATTGAAAACCCATCAGACTTTCCTAACTCAAGCATGTGGACAAGCGCATCCTTTACTCCCTGTCCGAGCGGCGCATCATCAGTGGCATTTTCTTCATCCAGGACACTTTTAATTTGTAAAAGCTTTTGTGTATCTTCGATTAATGAATCCTTTCTTTTTTCAACTTCTGAAAACCAATTGATGTTTGTCACAATAAGCCTCCTAAAAAATCCATTCTACTTGACTTAAATAATATATCCCCATGCTAGAAAAGACAACCGCCATGATTATTCCTAGAAGAAACAAACTGTTCACCGCTTTCCTCTTGCCTTCGTAATAACCAGGAAGTTCTCTATATTTCTCTACGAGTGGATGTGAAGCAGTAATTTTCACCCAACACGCGTCAAGATACCAACGCATGATAAATAGAAAAGCAACAAAAAATAAGCCGACTAGCCAAATCGTTGGTGACACAACCATCGCAGATATGGTTATACCTATCAACTGAAAATATGACAATACATACGAGAAATTTCTTAGAAACACTTTAAAGAATAACTCGATAAATGCATGACTCGCCGTTCTCTTTTTAAATAATCGTTTTGAGTGGCGAAACAGTAACGGATTCTTCCGAATAACAGGAGTCGTCTTTTCAATGGAAAAAGAAAATTGATATATAAGTCCAACGTATCTTAACTTCTCTTCCCTTTCAGTCATAATTTCTTCATCAAAACCACTTAGTCTAAGAAGCTTTTTAATCGATAAATACATCCCAAACAAACTAGGAAGCCAAACGATAAACATTAGAAATAGGGCAAAGTTCGTAACAGCCCAAATAACTAATTGTGTCACCCAACTGCCTATCACAAACACGATAAATAAGAGTAGAAATCCTATGTATTTTTGCCTAATCCTACGCAATGGTTGTTTTATATACATAAGTAATATCTTAAGATGTAATAGGTAGAAAAAATATACTAAGATATTCTCTAGCTTCAGTTCATAATGAACAACTAAAAAAGGGAGTAATACACAAAGTAATAGAAGCAATGAAACTATTTGAGTAATAACAGTTGAAAAATAGCTCCATAGCTTCATTCGTAAGTATAGAGGCTTACTCTTTATTAAAAAAACTTTATCAGCCTCTTCCACAAATGTACGGTAATTTCCAAACCAAGCGAATACATAACCAATCAATAAAACAAGTTCAACAGGAATAGGTAATATCCAGTGTGGAACCTCCATCCACCAGGAACGATATATACCAATACCAATGGCTACTGATGGGAGGATAATATAAAGGAGAATGGTCCAATCTGCTACACTTTTTACTACACCGTATTGAAATTTCCATTCTCTTAGCAGTCTTGTATAGAATAAAGAAATTCCATTCATTGCACTTGTTCCTCAGCAATGTAATGAAAGCAATCAAATAACGATCCATTAGGAAGTTTACATATCTCCCTAATTTCATCGAGTGTACCGCATGCAGCTAAGCGTCCCTTGTGTACCAATAAGAAGCGATCACATACCTTTTCTGCTGTATCAAGCACATGCGTCGACATGAGGATTCCTGCTCCTTTAGAACGTTCTTCCTCTATTGACGTAAGAAAGAGTTTCATCGCCATCGGATCTAATCCAATAAAAGGTTCATCGATAATATAGATATCTGGATTAGTAATTAATGCTAAAATTAACATCGCTTTTTGCTGCATTCCTTTTGAGTAGGTTGCCGGTAATGTATGGGCAACTTCGGCAAGTTTATATTGCTTGAGCAACTGTTCTGCTTGTTGTTGATATTTGGTTTGATCAAGCCCCTCTACAGCTGCGATAAAATCCAAATGTTCCCATAAGGTTAATTCATCATAAAATAGGGGTCTTTCAGGTAAGTAGGAGTAACTACTGTCCTGAGCAAACTTAATTGTCCCCTCCATATTTTTCATTAAGCCTAAAATGGATTTAATCGTTGTGCTTTTTCCTGCACCGTTTGGTCCAATAAGGCCAATCAATTCTCCACTATTCAAAGAAAAGTGAATATCTTCAATAATGGAAGTGCCTATTTCATATTGTGCTCGATTAATATTTACTTTTAGTAATTCCATCATCCACCTCCTATCATTGATTACGATTGATTGCTGGAAGAAGTTTCAAATTAAAAAATGCTGTCCTAATGTGGACAGCATTTTTGTTATGGGCCAAGCAGCTCTTGTAATTCAGCATTTTCGTAATCTAATGAGTAATCATATGCGGTGTAGCCAGAGGCATCGACATAGTTTGCATCTGCTCCGTATTCTAACAACAGCTTTACTAATTCTACGTCTTCAGCAAAAACAGCGCTAATGAGTGGGGTTGCATCGTATATATCAACCGTATTGGCGTCTGCTCCATTTTCAAGTAATAAAGCTGCAGCATCATAGTAACCCGAGTAAACCGCCCAATGTAGAGCAGTTGAGCCTTCACTATCTGTTTCATTTATATCAGCACCTTCATCTAAAAGAGTGGATATGGCATCCGTATCGTTCTCACTTGCCGCTTCCATTAGGGGTGTCATGCCCTCGATTTCAAAAGCTTCAGAGAATACATTGAACTTCTCTAGTGCCTTGTAGGTAATATACACGCCGCCAGCAAATACAAGTGATAGCAATAAGGCTACGATTACTCCAATTACGATTCCTCTTTTTGGTTCCTTTAACGTCTCCACTTCTGTTTCTGAAAAGAATTTATCAACTTCATATAATCTTTTTGGCAGATGAGGATGTGTAGAGAGCTTTTCATTTAACCAAACAAAGAAGCCTGCTTCAGATTCAATTTGTCTCATATATGACTCTTTGTTGACCTTTTTATAAAGCTCCTTCCCAATTGCTAGAATGGTCAAAGCATTTTTCGATGCTGTAAGTGACCCACAGTAATAGGTTGCATAACGGTCGCATGTATATTCACATGCTCGTAAGTATGCATCTCCTAAAAAAGGAACCCACATGGCTGGCAATAGAAGGAAATTCACCGTTACATGCTTCCTTTTTAAATGAGCAAACTCATGAGCAAGAACAAATAGCACCTCATCTTCTGCATCCCTTTCAATCAGTTCAAATATCTCCGAATAAAGGACCACCATATTTCTCCCGAAAAATCTGGTCGCAAATGCATTTAATGTTCCTTGTGATTCAATCACATACATTTGTGGCATCTTTTCTAAGCCCATTTGTGCGGCCATTTCCTGTGACTTTTGATAAAGGGTAGGAAATTGTTCTTCACTTATACGAACACCATTTCTTCTAATGCCTCCGACCATTAATCCATGAAAAAATACGGATAAGAGGACCATTACGATAATAATTCCGATACCTAGAATAGAAAAAACTAAAAAAAGATAGGTTAAAATACTAAAAGTTAAAACAAGTGCAAAATAGATATTCTCTTTGCGATGGACAAGCTGTGAGGGTAAATATGAATTCAATCTGTGTCATTCCTTTCAAATTATTATTGTCCTATTTTTTCAAAAATCAAATTTCTTATCATAACTTATATGACTTAAGTAATAGAATGTAACAGCAGCAAGAAAAAGGAGGGATATTTTAAAGAAAAGATTACCGTTTTATTAAATTATTATGTAAAAGTAGAAATTATCTGTAAATAAGAGTACAATAATCTACAAGAAAAGACATTTTCATTTAGTCAGCTTATAATTCACTTGTAAAGGGGTTGTCTAGGGAAAAGAAGCTTACATACATTTGGAGAGTCATCTTCAAGAAGTCGTCCGTTGTAGCTATTTGCCAAAGGTTTGAAAAAAGGATAGGGAGTGGTTTTTTGAAACCTTCGACTAACCGGATGTTAAACCGTATCAAATCCATCTACATGTTTATTAATAACCATGGAATTGTCACGACGCAAGAGCTTGTGGAGGAATTTGGTATCACTCCTCGAACGATCCAGAGAGATCTAAATGTTTTAGCTTATAATGACCTAGTCGAAAGTCCAAGTCGTGGAAAATGGACAACAACCGAAAAAAAGGTAAAAATATCATCTTAAATGACGGTTCGCCCTTCCCTCATCGGAAGGGCGAACTCTTTATTTCACTTCGTAATTGATTAACTCTTCTAATTCCTCGTCCGTTAATTCTCGATACTCCCCTAATTCTAGAGTCTCATCAAGCTTTAGTGGCCCCATTGATAATCTTTTTAAATAAATGACTCTTTTTCCTACGGCTTCAAACATTCGTTTTACTTGATGGAATTTTCCTTCTGTAATCGTTAGCTCGATATCTGATGTTACTCCAGATTTCAAAATCGTTAAATGTGCAGGCTTCGTCACATACCCATCATCGAGTGTGACTCCCTTTTGAAAAGCTTCCCCATCATCGTTAGTGACCATTCCTTCAATAACTGCGAAGTATGTTTTAGGTACGTGCTTCTTAGGAGATAACAAACGATGAGATAGTTGACCATCGTTTGTTATCAGTAAGAGTCCTTCCGTATCTTTGTCAAGTCGACCAACAGGAAACGGTTCAAACACTTGATCCTCATATTCAAGCAAATCAATCACTGTCTCATCGTGATTATCTTCAGTAGCTGATATGACACCAGGCGGTTTGTTCATCATTAAATAAACAAATTCCTTGTACTCGACTACTTCTCCATTTAAGGTAACCATGTCATTGTCTGGATCAATATGTTGTTTTGAATCTTTTATTACTTTATCGTTCACGACTACTGCGCCGTCTTTTAAAAGTTTTTTTACATCTTTTCTACTTCCATAGCCTAAATTAGCGAGCATTTTATCAATACGCAATTGTTTCCCTCCTAGTGGAGTCTTACCCTCTTAGTTTTACCTTCTTCATGATTCTTTCCACACGTTCACCAAATAAAAAGTAGATGAGACGAGTTTTAAAGCTTAAATATATATAAATTCCTGCTCCAGCTGCTCCTGAGACGAGGATGATAATAATAGACTCCATCTCAGATTTTGGAGATAAAACCAGTGTTGCTAAATAGTAGACAAGTGCTGCTACGAGTATCATAAAAATATTAAAAATAACAATTAGCAATCCTCTCCGCAAAACGAGGCGGAAGCGATATCCAGAGAATATTTTAATAACCACCAAATTAATTCCAATGGCAACTCCGTAACCAAGTGCCGTTGCGTAAATCGCTCCGTCTGTCTCAAACATCTTGATGAATGGAATATTTAGAGAGAGCTTCACCAAAATTCCTACTAACAGACTTAAAATGGTGAACTTTTGCTCATCAATTCCTTGTAATATCGCTGCTGTCACTGAGTAAAGGGCAAACAAGACCGCAACTGGTGCATATAATTGCAGGATGTCAGTCCCAGATGCATTAGGTCCGTAAAAAACCGTATACGCAGGTTCAGCAAGTAATGATAACCCAAGTGCAGCAGGCAATGTGATGAACATCAGTACCTGGAAGGTTTGATTCAGCTGCTTGTTCACAGCCTTTTGGTCCTTCGAAATAAAGGCTTGAGTAATACTAGGAACTAGCGTTAACGAAAAAGCGGTTGCCAACGATACTGGAATGATCACTAACTTATGTGTATTAAAACTTAATTTAGCTAGTTCTCTTTCCGAAATACTGCCTAGTCCAATAGAAGTCATTGCCCGGTTAAAGGTCATCGTATCAATCCATTGAAATAAAGGATTTGCAATTCCAACAAGAATAAATGGAATCGAATAAATCAGAATTTCCTTGTACATATCTTTTAATGATACTTGAACGGTTCCCTTATCTTGTAGAAGTAATTCATCAAGATGGGGCTTTCTCTTATACCAATACCAAAAGAGAACAAATAAACTACCCAGACCTCCAACGAAGGCTGAGAACGTTGCAATACTAATCGCAGTAACAATTTCACCATTCATTACTTTAAGAACGACAAACGCTCCAGCTAATAAAAAGGCAATACGAACAATTTGTTCAACCACCTGTGACACAGCCGAAGGTCCCATCGATTGATGTCCTTGGAAAAACCCGCGAATTAAACTCATAAAAGGAATAATGATAAGAGCAAAACTCACTGCTCTAATGACAGTAACTATTTCGCTTGGATTCGTTTGCTTTTCATTGTCAGCAATGATAATGTCCGCAACAATTGGTGCTGATAAATAGAGGATCAAGAAGGCCGCAACCCCTGTCCCAAGCATGACTAGCAATCCTGACTTAAAGAGCCTCCTGCCAACCGCGTATTCTTCCATGGCATTATATTTAGAAATAAACTTAGCTACAGCTAGAGGTACTCCAGCAGTTGCAAGACTGATAAATATGGTATAAGGAACATAGGAATATTGATACAGTACGGTTCCTGTTTCTCCTACAATCCTTGCAAACGGTATTACATAAAAAAGACCTAATAATTTTGAAATAAATGTTCCTAAAGTTAGAATAAATGTTCCTCGTAATAACTTAGATTGCATGTGATCCCTTCCTATGTAGAAATGCCGAAAATTATTTCAAACGCCAAATTCATATTTTATCATAAAGTTTGAAAAAAACTGTGTTTTTTGTGTGAACCTAATCTGAGTGTACACAACTCCGTGCTTTGATGCTACTTTTTGTGGAAAAGTTTTCTTTCTTTACAAGCTGACTTATAATGGTGATGGAAAGTTGGTGAAAGATATGAACTATGACGTAATCGTCATTGGTGGAGGGCCTTCTGGGCTGATGGCTTCCATAGCTGCAGGTGAAAAGGGAGCTAAAGTACTTTTAATTGATAAAGGAGACAAGCTAGGTCGAAAGCTTGCCATATCTGGAGGTGGTCGCTGTAATGTGACGAATCGACTTCCAGTGGACGAAATAATCAAGCATATCCCAGGTAACGGTCGCTTTTTATATAGTGCGTTTTCCATATTCAATAACGAGGACATTATTTCTTTTTTTGAAAAGCTTGGAATTCAACTAAAAGAGGAAGACCATGGACGGATGTTTCCTGTTTCAGATAAAGCACAATCTGTTGTTGATGCAATGATCAGAAGGATGAAAGAGCTTAAGGTGGATATGCTTACAAACTCCCCAGTCGAAACAGTGGAATATGAAGATGGGAAAGCATCCGCTGTACGATTAAAAAACAATGAGAGATACTCTGCCTCTGCGATTATTTTGGCAGTTGGAGGCAAATCGGTCCCTCATACCGGATCAACAGGAGATGGGTATGCTTGGGCGGAAAAGGCAGGACACACAATCACTGACCTATTTCCAACCGAAGTTCCTATTACTTCAAATGAACCTTTTATTCAGTCAAAGGAGCTTCAAGGATTGTCATTACGTGGAGTCGGCCTTAGTGTGTTAAATCCAAAGGGCAAGCCTCTCATCACCCATGAGATGGATATGATTTTCACTCACTTTGGGATTAGTGGCCCGGCAGTTCTTCGTTGCAGCCAGTATGTGGTGAAGGCGATGAAAAAATGGGATCTAAAGGAAGTGGTAATGAGTATTGATGCACTTCCTGGTAAAAAAGAGGAACCACTATTCCAGGAAATCATTGCGATGGTAAAAGCCGACCCAAAGAAAAGTGTAAAAAATATACTTAAGGGGTATTTGCCCGAACGCTATTTATTGTTTCTATTACAGGTTGCTGACATCGATGCAAACGAACAGGGTGGTGTCATTTCCCATGATAAGCTTCGAAACTTTGTAAAAGCTTGCAAACAGTTTCAGTTTAAGGTGAATGGAACTCTTTCCCTTGAAAAAGCTTTCGTTACAGGTGGCGGAGTGTCTGTGAAAGAGGTTGAACCGCAAACAATGGCATCCAAGCTTGTTGATGGGTTGTATTTTTGTGGGGAGATACTGGATATCCACGGATATACTGGTGGGTATAATATTACTTCTGCCCTCGTAACGGGACGATTAGCTGGAGTAAATAGTGCTGAATATGCTTTAAGTCAAGCCTGAGGATGTTTTCTTCCTCAGGCTTTATATATAATCATGGCTGTAAAACAATAAATTTGCTCATCCACGTCTTCTGGTAAGGCAGCAATATTGTATTTAATATCAACTAGCTTTTGTTCATCCACCTTTTCGAGAAAACGATTCATTTTCTTTTCAAGGTCTTTTTCATGCTCCTCATCAAACAGTTTTACTTGAATCATTGATCTCACTCCTTTTTATTATGGAGTATTAACAAAATTCAGATATTTTAAAAGCATATTAGAAAAGCGCAAGCGCCCTGGTCAGCGCCGTATGGCCTGGAGCGCTCCAACTGAGATAAAGGAAACACGAAGAGCCAGAGGCGCATTCGTGCTTGACTTATCATAAGGCGGAGAGCGAAGGACACTAGGCGCTAGGGTGCTGGAGCTAGACAATTTTCAAAGTTGAAAATCTTATACTTTCTTGTCTTTAAAAAAAAGCCTAGTTTCCTAGGCCCCTCTACATTATTCTACTTTTCCAGTCCATTTCATCATGCCACCGACCATATTTACTACATTATAGCCGTGATCATGCAAGAAATAGCACACATTTTCACTTCTTCCACCTGAGCGACAAATGAATATGTACTCCGTATCTTGATCTAATTCGTCTAAACGCATAGGGATTTCGCCCATTTTAATATGCTTTGCACCAGGAATCATTCCAGCAGCTACTTCTTCATCCTCACGCACGTCGATCAGTTCTAGCTTTTCCCCTTTTTCTAGCTTTTCTTGTAACTCTGCAGTTGTAATTTCTTTTACCATCCAACATTACCCCTTTTAATTTTCTTCTATCGTACACGACTTGCTCGGTACATTTCAATCTTTCTATTTTAGAAAAAGAGCCCCCTAGTGATTGGGGAGCTCCTATCATAAACTAATTTGCTACAATATTAACTAATTTTCCTGGAACAGCAATCACTTTGCGGACAGTTTTTCCATCAATTTGCTCTTTAACTGTTGTATCATCCATAGCTATTTGCTCAAGTGCTTCTTTATTTGCATCAGATGGCACCATAAGCTTCGCCTTCACCTTGCCGTTAATTTGAACAACGATTTCTACTTCATCATCAACTAGCTTCGCTTCATCAAATGCTGGCCAAGCTTCATAGGAGATGCTTTCGCTATGACCTAACTTTGACCAAAGCTCTTCAGCTATATGTGGACAAATCGGAGCAAGCAATTTCACAAAGCCCTCCACATAGTCTTTTGGAAGCACTGGCGTTTTATAAGCTTCGTTAATAAATACCATTAACTGAGAAATAGCCGTATTAAAGCGTAATCCTTCAAAGTCCTCTGTCACCTTTTTCACGGTTTGGTGATAGACCTTTTCAAGACTAGAAGAATCAGCAGATTGAACCTTCTCTGCGATTTCACCATTTTCATCCACTAACAAACGCCAAATACGGTCTAGGAAGCGGCGTGAACCGTCTAACCCTTGTGTAGACCATGCGATAGAAGCTTCAAGTGGCCCCATGAACATTTCGTATAAACGAAGGGTATCAGCACCATGGGTTCCAACGATTTCGTCAGGGTTTACGACATTCCCTTTTGATTTACTCATTTTTTCATTGTTTTCTCCAAGAATCATTCCTTGGTTAAACAATTTTTGGAATGGTTCTTTTGTGCTTACTACGCCGATATCATACAAAAATTTATGCCAGAATCGAGCATAAAGTAAGTGAAGAACCGCATGCTCTGCCCCACCTATATAAATATCAACTGGAAGCCACTCTTTTAATTTTTCTGGATCTGCTAACGCTTGATCATTCTTCGGATCAATATAACGTAAGTAGTACCAGCAGCTTCCTGCCCATTGCGGCATGGTATTTGTTTCACGACGTCCTTTTTTCCCTGTTACAGGGTCAACTACGTTTACCCAGTCTTCGATATTCGCAAGTGGCGATTCGCCTGTTCCAGACGGACGAATTTCTGTCGTTTTTGGCAACATCAATGGAAGCTCTGAATCAGGAACAGCTGTCATTGTTCCGTCTTCCCAGTGAATGACTGGAATTGGCTCTCCCCAATAGCGTTGACGGCTAAATAACCAATCGCGTAGACGGTACGTAACCTTCTTCGTTCCAATTTCTTTTTCCTCTAACCAAGCAATCATTCGAGAAATGGCTTCTTCTTTGTTCATTCCATTTAAGAAGTCAGAGTTTACATGCTCACCATCACCTGTGTAAGCTTCCTTAGAAACATCTCCACCTGCAACGACTTCGACAATTGGCAATTCGAATTTCTTAGCAAATTCGTAGTCTCGCTCATCGTGACCTGGTACGGCCATGATCGCTCCTGTTCCATAGCTGACAAGTACATAATCAGCAATCCAGATTGGCATTTTCGCTCCGTTAACTGGATTAATTGCATAAGCACCTGTAAACACACCTGTTTTGTCTTTAGCTAAATCGGTACGCTCCAAATCACTCTTACTTTTGATCTGTTCAATATAGGATTGAACCGCATCACGCTGGTCATCTGTCGTAATACTCTCAACCAATGCATGCTCTGGTGCTAATACCGCATAGGTGGCACCGAATAATGTATCAGGTCTTGTTGTAAAAACCGTGAACTGACCATCGTTACCCTCAATGTTAAAAGTAATCTCGGCTCCTTCAGAGCGACCGATCCAGTTGCGTTGCATATCCTTTAAGCTTTCTGGCCAGTCAAGTTCTTCCAAGTCCTCTAATAAACGATCCGCATACGCAGTAATTTTTAATACCCACTGCTTCATTGGACGGCGTTCAACGGGATGACCACCACGTTCACTTTTTCCATCAATGACTTCTTCATTTGATAATACCGTTCCAAGAGCTGGACACCAGTTTACGGCTACCTCATCAATATAGGCTAGGCCTTTTTCAAACAATTTTAAGAAAATCCATTGTGTCCATTTATAATATTCAGGATCTGTAGTGTTCACTTCGCGATCCCAATCGTATGAGAAACCTAAAGCCTTGATTTGGCGCTTAAATGTTGCAATATTTAATGCTGTAAATTCAGCAGGATCATTCCCTGTGTCTAATGCATATTGCTCAGCTGGAAGACCAAACGCATCCCATCCCATTGGGTGTAACACGTTATAGCCTTGCGCACGCTTCATACGTGATAAAATATCTGTTGCAGTGTAACCTTCTGGATGTCCTACATGCAGTCCTGCTCCAGATGGATACGGAAACATATCTAACGCATAAAATTTGCGCTTTCCTTTTTCTTCACTTGTTTGAAACGTCTTATTAGCATCCCAAAAGCTCTGCCACTTTTTTTCAATTTCTTGATGATTAAAGCTCACTTCTAATTCCTCCTAAAAATACTTGTTTAAACGCAAAAAATCCCGTCCCTATAAAAAGGGACGAGAGGATTATGTAGAATCTCCCGCGGTACCACCCACATTAGTGCACAAGTCACTCGCTTCATTATCCTTAACGCGGAATACGGCAAGCATTACTTTCCTTTCACACTTGCGACTCAAAGGCGAGTTCATGGACACCTGGTTGACTTTCACCATCCGTCAACTCTCTACTTTCAGGTATTTCTCACTACTACTCCTTATCATGGTCACCACATATTTAAGTATGATGCTATTGTAGTGTATTTTCTAGCTCGATGCAAGTTGTGTTTTGTAGCATATGAAGATATGGAGTAGAGTGTGTGTATTTTTTTATTGAACCGTATAGCCTGCGTCAATAACAACCGCTTGACCGGTAATCCCTTTCGCCGCTTCACTGGACAGAAAAATCGCATAACTCGCAATCTCGTCAACAGTTAACAAGCGTTTTTGTGGGACGAGTGGGTAGAGAACGTCCTCGAGAACTCTTTCTAGCTCCACTCCTCTTGTCTTGGCTAGATCTGCTAACTGGTTACGTACCAGCGGAGTGTCTACATAACCTGGGCAAAGAGCGTTCACCGTAATCCCAGAGGTTGCTGCTTCCAGGGCTGTTACTTTCGTTAGCCCAATGACTCCATGCTTCGCGCTATTGTAAGCGGCTTTACCAGCGAACCCAACTAACCCATTGATAGATGCCATATTAATGATTCGCCCGAAGCCCTGTTTTTTCATATGAGGCAACACATGCTTTGTTAACATGAACGGTGCCGTTAACATGACTTTTATCAACAGCTCAAACCTTTCTGTAGGGAAATCCTCAATATATGATACATGTTGAAGTCCTGCATTATTGATTAACACATCAATTGATCCTAAATGAGAAATCACATGGTCAATCGCTGCAATAACTTCTTCTTCCTTTGTTACATCGCATTTGATTCCTATTGCCTCAAAACCTAACCCTCGAAGCTCGTTTGCTGAAGCGACAACCGCCTCTTCATTGACATCCGTTAAGATAATCTTTGCACCTTGCTCAGCAAACTTTCTACTAATCTCATACCCTATCCCCTGGGCTGCCCCCGTAACAAAAACAATCGATTGGTCCTTCATAAGAAACTCCTTTCTAAATTCCTACACCTAAAGAGAACAAAATAATCGCCAGAATCACACCTAGTGCAGGTACGATGACGGTTACTGCACCAACTGGATTGTATGCATCCTTATGACTTTCTCCACAAATGGCCCGAACAGTGGTGACCACATATCCGTTATGCGGGAGAGAGTCCAATGCTCCAGATGAAATAGCCACGACTCTGTGGAGCGCTTCCGGATTGACTCCCATATCCATGTAGTGAGGCGCAAGTAATGGCAATGCAATCGCTTGACCACCAGAGGCTGAACCTGTCATACCAGCAATGACACTAACTGCTATCGCACCTCCAATAAGAGGGCTTCCCGGAATGCTCGTCATAAAGTCAACAGCCACTCCAAATGCAGGAACTGCCTTCGCTACACCACCAAATCCAACAACAGCAGCTGTATTTCCTATGGCAATTAACGCTCCAAGAGTTCCTTCTGAAACAGCACTCCAAAAGTTTTTAAAATATTTACGGTTAAGGGCATACGTCGTGATAACACCGCCCAAAAGTGCAATGATAAGTGCCGATTGCTTTAAGGAATCATGGAAAATAAATGAAATCGCAAGAACCACGACTAACGGCAAAATACCCATTAAAGGATTTGGTAGTTCTCTTTCTTCATTGACCGGATCACCATCTCGTTCAACAAAGCGCTCCCCTTTTTCTACCGCTTTTGAAATCATGCGCTTTAGCCACCAATAACCAAAAATCATCATAAATACTGCAACAATTAAGCTAACTTCCCATCCCGCATAAGGAGAAGTATTCAAATAATCGATTGGAATCCAGTTTTGAATTTCAGGTGAGCCAGCAGAGGTCATCGTAAAGGTAACCGATCCGAAGGCTAATGCTGCAGGTATGAAACGTCGTGGTAAGTTCGCTTGTTTAAACAAACTAAGTGCCATCGGATAGACAGAAAAGGCCACAACGAACAAACTGACTCCTCCATACGTTAACACCGCACAGGCAGCAACAATGGCAAGAATGGCATACTTCATTCCAAGCTTCTCAACAATCAACCTAGAAACTGAATCAGCTGCACCGCTATCTTCCATAACCTTTCCAAAGATAGCCCCTAAAAGGAACATTAAATACCATGCCGTAACAAAGCTAGAAAAACCAGACATATAGTTTCCAACAAGGTTCGCTTCCCCTTCTGCTACAAGTTGTGGAAACAATGGCATTCCATTCAGAACAGCAACAAACAATGCTGATAATGGACCTGCGACAAGTAAATTCATTCCTCGCATCGTTAAGAAAATTAATAAGGCCAAACCCCCAATTAAACCAATCATACTTAGCATCTTATTTCCCCCTTTGTTGTCAAACTAAATTGCAAGCGGTTACATTTTTCTTTTACATCCTCCTTTCCCTTTTATTTATGCAAGGATCGTGCCAAACTGTTAATCCTTATTGTGATGTGATTTTTATGACTATTTGTTGAACATTCATTCCGGATTTCCGGACTGAACAGTCTATTAGATCTCAAAAATCATAGAATAGATTTCCCAAAAAAACATGTCCTTTCCCTGAATGGGTTTAATAAAATCATAGACAGAAAGAAGTCCAGAAATCTGGAACATATTCCGGATTTCTGGACTACTCAAGCCCATATTTTTTTAATTTATCATACATAGTTGATTTACTAATTCCTAGTGCTTTAGCTGCCAAAAGTTTATCATGATTATACTTTACTAAGCTTTGCTGAAGAACTCTTCGCTCGGTTTCGTCCATTATTTCCTTTAGCTTCCTTTTTCCAAGTGGGTAAACAGACGAGTCATGAATATAATCCGGTAAGGACTCCACTGTGATAATTTCTCCATTTGATAAGTGAATGGCCGCCTCCATCACATTTTCTAGCTCACGGATATTTCCTGGCCAACTATACGTTTGAAGCAATTCAGAGACTTCTTCACTCACTCCATGTATTCTTTTCCCACTTTTTCTTGTAATCTTATTAATAAAGTAATCTAGTAAGATAGGGATATCTTCCATTCTTTCACGTAATGAGGGGACTTGAAAGGGAACGACATTAATCCGATAAAAAAGATCTTCCCGAAATCGTTTTTCCTCCATCATTTTTTCTAAAGGACGGTTAGTCGCAGCAATAATCCGAACATCTACATTCATTGGCTTTAGTGCCCCAACACTTTCAATTTCTCCTTCCTGAAGTGCACGCAGCAACTTCACCTGCATATTTAATGGCATGTCGCCCACTTCGTCTAAGAAGAGAGTTCCTCCATCCGCTAGATGAAACTTTCCTTTTTTTCCACCTTTCTTTGCCCCTGTAAACGCACCCTCCTCATAACCAAAAAGTTCAGATTCTAATAGATGCTCTGGGATGGCTGCACAATTTATCTTAACGAATGGCTGATGACTTCGATTGCTTAGCTGATGAATGCTGTGCGCAAAAAGCTCTTTTCCCGTACCGCTTTCTCCCCGAATTAGTATCGATATATCACTCGCTGCAATCATCTTGACCTTTTCTTTTAAGCTGACAATTTGTTTTGAAGTCCCTAGAATATCCTCTAATGAGTATTTCACACTTCGATCAAGATCTTGTATGTAACTTTGCATCTTTGAAAGCAAGCTCTTTACATGTGAGTTCATCTTCATCCATTCTTGTGTATCTCGAAAAAAAACGGTTCCAAATGCCCCAATTACTTCCCCTTTTGAAAAAATAGGAATACGATTCGCAATCATATAATTGCCTTTAATATACTGGAGATCTGCAATTTCTTCCTTTCCTGTGCTCGCTACAATATGCATTCTTGAATTCTCTATTACCTTTGAAACATGAACCCCAATTACTTCATCTCTCTTCACGTCAAGAAACTCACAATAATTTTTATTTATATAAGTGATTAAGCCTTCCCTATCAACAACAACTAGCCACTCAAATGCATTTTCAACAATTGTTTCAATCGTATCCACTGAAAGCTTTGACAAGGCATGAATCATTAGATGGCTCCTCCCGCTTTTTATTCCATTATCATATTTTTCAGATAATGGTGTAAAGCAAAAAAAACTGATCGATTATCTCAATCAGTTCCGATTCCCAACAAAAATTATCGAGACCACTCTCGATTCCTTTTATTTTGTTGCTCTTAAGCCTAATGAAGTTCATTTCCGTTGAAAGGAGAGCACCTTTTGATGTTCATAACCCCAATGAAATTCGTTTCCGTTGAAAGGAGAGCATCTTTTGATGTTCATAACCCCAATGAAATTCGTTTCCGTTGAAAGGAGAGCATCTTTTGATGTTCATAACCCCAATGAAATTCGTTTCCGTTGAAAGGAGAGCATCTTTTGATGTTCATAACCCCAATGAAATTCGTTTCCGTTGAAAGGAGAGCATCTTTTGATGTTCATAACCCCGATGAGGTTCATATCCGTTAAAATCGAAGCACCTTTTTGTCCTTCAGCACCCAATGAAGGGCGTTTTAATTATTGCTTCGCTGATTTGATCGGAGGGATATGACTCCTCGAAAATGCATAGGCATTTCCTTCGTGCAACGTTGACGTCAGGACGTTAATTCAAAGTCACCCGGGAATAACAGAGTGACTACTCCTCTTTAATCTCAAACTCCCCAATTCCTAGATCCGCATTCACCGTTATTGTGACGTCACTTTTGCCAAGCTTGTCATTTACGTAGACTCCATCTCCCTCTAACGATAATCCTTCCACTGATCTTACTCCTAAACCTTTTTCCGAAATAACCTTTACCCCAACATCTTTAGGTAAAATCAATGTTGTTACTCCTACCCCCATATCCATATTTACATCAAAACTATTGTTCCAGTCTCCGCTTAAATCAACAGTAAGATCTCCAACACCGGCGTTAATTTGAAGGTCTTGAAGCTTTAATCCTGATAAGTTCAATGTACTAGCGGAAGCACCAGAGTTCACAATCAATTCCATTGGAACTTTATTCGTTGCCTGTAGATTCCATTCATTTTTTAGGCCGCCTTTATTTACATTGATATCTTCGCTCTTTGATTGGTCAATAGTTATTTCCCCTGTATCTCCGGTTAATTTATAGGTAACCTCAGGCTCTAACTCTTTATTGTTGTACTTCGCCACTCCAGTTACCCACTCCTTTGTTCCTTGTTCCAATGTTAATTCTCCCGCTCCCATGTTTACCTCAAGCTCTAGCTCTTCTGCTTTATCACTTTCAACCAATAGACTTTTTTCATATGCATCATTCCCGACTTCCAAGATATTGCACCCTGCAAGCATAAGTGCTCCCGTAGCTATCACAACTCCATATATTAATTTTTTCATTTTTCTTCCTCCTTGAATTCTATACCTTGATTATAGAAGGACTTTGAAAAAAAGTAGCGAGGCGCAAGCTTTAACTTCTCCTCGGACTTCAGACTTAGAAACATCTGAGTAAAATAAAAGATAGTTAAGACAGTGTGGTTGGATTTCCGCTGCGCCTGGAGCGGAAATCAACCTCTTTTTCCTGCAATTCGTATTGAAAAATGAAAAAAATCCCGAGAGAGTTGCTCTCGAGACCTTTTGTTTAAATTCTGAAAATATTCAGTTCAAAGCTAGTTCATTACGCTTGTTTGTATTGCCTCAGTTCTGGTTTGAAGATTTCGATCATATATGAATGTGGTTACAATGGAGATCACAAATAATGTGATTAAGATTAACAACATCATCTGATGTCCATAAAAGTCTACGAGTATTCCTCCCAATAGTGGACCAATCATTCTGCCACCTGTTGCCGTACTATTGACGATTCCCTGATAAAATCCTTCTCTTCCCTTAGGAGCTAACTTATCAGCAATGGTTGGTACCGCCGGCCAGACAAGCATTTCACCAATCGTTAGAATGACCATTGCTGTTAGGAATCCAGAAAATTCATTTGCTACAGAAGCAACGACAAATGAAAGAATAAATATAAGAATACCTGTGATAATTTGCCCTTTTATTTGATGAGCAAATGGTTTCAACAATTTATTAATGATGGGCTGAGCAACAACAATCAACGCACCGTTTATGGTCCATAAAACACTGTATTGCTTTAATGAAATCCCAAGCTCCTGTGTGTGTGAAGCAATGGTAGACTGCCACTGTACATAACCAACCCAGCATAACAAATACCCGATACATAAAATCAAAAGTGCATATAGCTTTGCATGACTTTTCACTGAAATAGATTGTTCTAAAATATTAGTCTGCTTACCACCACTATTACTTGATTGTATTCCACGATAACCAAACACAGCTATGAATAAAAAGAGAATATACATTAGTGTATTGGCGACAAAAATCCACTGAAAGGAATACGATGCAACAAGACCGCCAAGAGCAGCCCCAATAGCTACCCCTAAATTTTGGGCAACATAAATAGCATTAAATGCACTTCTTCCTCCTTCCTTCCATACGGTTCCTGCCATTGCGTACATAGAAGGAAAAACGATTCCAGAACCAAAACCAATGATCGTTAAAAAGACAACATACATGGGCCACCCATGCCAAAAGGTAAGGCCTATAAGTGCGGCCACAGTAATTCCGATGCCAAGTAAAATGGCTTTATAACCACCAATTTTATCAAACAAAGCTCCACCAAATAAATTACCCGCTACACTTGCACCAGCGTTTAACATAAGAACAAACCCAGCCACCGTCAATGATTTCCCTAAGTGCTCATGGATGTAAATCGTGTTTAAAGGCCATAAAAAAGAAGAGCCGGTCACATTCACCGCCATCCCTATAATTAGTAACCATAGAGCTCTAGGCATGAAAAAACGCCCCTTTTCTTTGTTAGAAGTATTTACAATTTCGAGTCTAGAAATAATTTTAGTTGGTTCGTAAGGAAACATCAATCATTTTCTATTGACAAAAAGAGAGTAAAAATATTCAATCAATTCTTACAAAAAATAAGAGTCCCAACGACTGTGGGACTCTTACCTTATTAAGAGCTTTGCTCTGGTTCTGGATGAAATTTAGATTTCACAGGCTGGCCGCCTCTGTTTTCATACTTCTTTTTTGATGCTTTTACCTGATCGAAATCAGATCCAAGCTCTACGTCTTGATTGTTGATTCCGTTTCTTGTTTTTTGTTCAGGGTTGTTTTGTTTTGAACGCTTTTTCATCCTTCTCCCCTATCGATCAAGTAACGTCATTTGGTTTTGGAGCTGCTGAATTTGCAGCCTCATACGGTGTAAATCTTCTCGTTGTACCTCATTTGCACTTAATGCCATTTTTGCGACATCATTGTATGCATCCTCAAGCTCTCTCATAGCAATATCAAGGTTCTCATCGTTATAATGATCCTGTTTACTGCTTACGATATACTGCGTCTCTGCATTTCGTAGAACCGCATTACATTTCTCAAAGAGGTTATTCATGGATTCATGAGTTGCCATTCTTAAAGCCCCCCTATTCTTCTGACAAGAAGCAATATGCTTCATATGTAGTTTGTGCAAATACCCCTTTTCTTACAACTTCTCTCTAGTGGCAGAACTCACCAATCATTTATTCAGTTGGTTGTCCACCCTTTTTCTGATAAAATGAGAATACTTTGATTGTAAGGAGATTACGTAGGTGAGTAAGTTACATCCTTTTTTATATGCATCAGATAATAAGCGATATCATACATGGAATTACCACTTAAGAAAAACCTTTGGACATAAAGTTTTTAAAGTAGCACTTGATGGAGGCTTTGATTGTCCAAACCGAGACGGCACTGTTGCTTATGGGGGCTGTACCTTTTGTAGCGCAGCAGGCTCAGGAGACTTCGCAGGAAATAGAGTAGATGATTTAATGACACAGTTCCAACATATAAAAGAGAAAATGCACTCAAAATGGAAAGATGGCAAGTATATGGCTTATTTTCAAGCCTATACGAACACACATGGGCCAATTGAGGAATTAAAAGAAAAATTCGAAAGTGTCCTTTCACAAGAAGGCGTTGTAGGTATATCTATAGCTACAAGACCTGATTGTCTACCTGACGAAGTGGTTGAGTATTTAGCAGAACTCAATAAGAGAACCTACTTATGGGTAGAGTTAGGTCTTCAAACCGTTCATGAACGAACAGCATTATTGATAAATAGAGCTCATGATTACCAATGTTACGTGGAGGGAGTAAACAAGCTTCGCAAGCATAATATTCGAATTTGCTCACATATTATTAATGGGTTGCCACTTGAGTCATATGACATGATGATGACAACTGCAAAAGAAGTGGCAAAGCTGGACGTACAAGGAATTAAGATTCATTTATTACACCTTTTAAAGGGAACACCTATGGTAAAGCAATATGAAAAGGGAATGCTTGAGTTTCTTCCTTTTGAAAACTACGTAAGCTTAGTATGTGACCAATTAGAAATTTTACCACCTGAAATGATTGTCCATCGAATTACGGGGGATGGACCGATTGATTTAATGATTGGACCCATGTGGAGCGTGAATAAATGGGAAGTATTAAATGCGATTGACGCTGAACTCAAAAGACGAGACAGCTGGCAAGGGAAGTTCTATCGTGTGGAGGCCACCAGCTTATGAAGCTAGAGAGAATTTTGCCCTTTGCGAGAAGCTTGCTAGAAAAGGCATTTATCCCGGATACCGTAGCAGTAGATGCTACTTTAGGAAATGGACATGATACTTATTTTTTAGCAAAGCTCGCAAGCGCTTGCGGACATGTGTATGGTTTTGATATTCAAGAACAAGCCATTCAAGCGACTAAAGAGCGCCTAGCGGAGGAAAACCTTTCAGATCGCGTCACCCTAATCCATCGTGGACATGAAGAGTTGAAAGCCTTCATTCCCGAATCAGCAAAAGGAAGAATAACAGCAGCGATCTTCAACTTAGGATATCTTCCCGGAGGAGACAAGAGCATTGTTACAAAACCTGAAACTACTATTTCCGCCATTGAGCAGCTTTTGGAACTTTTAGCTGTCGAAGGAATCATTGTCCTTGTCATTTACCATGGCCACGACGAAGGTGCGATTGAACGGGATAAACTTTTGCAATATGTGAAAGAGTTAGACCAGCAAAAAGCGCATGTCCTTCGTTATCAGTTTGAAAATCAGAAAAACAATGCCCCATTTATCATTGCTATTGAAAAACGATCATAAAAAAACAGTCTGAAATTTGATTTCAGACTGTTTTTAATGTGTACGCGTTCGAAAGATATTCCATTTTTGCACGGAGCGATACAAACGCCCATTAATATAGAAAAATAAACCGACGGGACCTGAATTCCAGATCATTGTTCGAGAAAGCTTTCTTACTCCTCTTTGATTACGTACTTTATCATCTGATAAATATATACCTAATAAGCCTCGGTTAATCAACTGATGAAATCTTTTATACGGCAGATTTTCAATGTGGCGATCTGCTTCATTTACAAAATGATTGAGTCGTTCAAAAAGCGCTTTTTCATCTTTATAGTAAAAACAAAAATTAAGATCTCCACCATCTAAATCCTCTTCTTGGTCAATAAAGTAATCCAGAAGAATATGTAATCCTTGCACATAAGGGAAATAACCTTCACGAATAGAATCCGCATGGTGATGAGTAAATCCTTCACTCATAGCAAATGAAACAAGGCAGAAAATTCCTAATGTTGAACCAGAGCAAGCAGAAAATTCATACCACTCCATTTCAGGTATTTTGCTTCTATGCTTACCAAACCAATCTTTGAGCCGGGGAATTCGTTCTTCGTGTTGAACATGCTTATGTATTTGTAAATCGCAATAATAACGGCATAACTCAAGCAAATGCTCCCGAATCATTTCGTACTTATCTAACCCTGCAAGGACCTCCTGACAGGTTGCCACTAGATCATGTAAATACCCTCCATCATCTTGGTCTTCGCGATGCTCATAATAATTTTTCTGCTCTTTCCCAACGGTGAGAGCATGTTCCATTGATTCATGCAACGTCGCAAAATCGATCGGGTCAAGAGAAGTACTCCGGTCACATAAATTGTCTAAATAATCACTAATTGTCTGATAAGCAACGATAAAGCGAATCGCTTCTTCATAGCGGTCCATTCCCATTAAAGAAAGAATTCCACCGCCTTCACAATGAAACGCTTTGTGTTCAATGCTAGCTAGCGCTTGCTTCCGAAGTTCTAGATTCGGTATTTCTTCCGCTCGCGCCTTCCAACCCCTCAGTTCTCTATGAACAGCAGGTAGAACCTTCCTATACACTTCCGTCATTAAGCTGATGGGCATTGTTGGAACACTCATTCATTTCACCTCACTCACACAATATATCCTAGTCCTTTTAATTGACCTTCCACGAAATCTTTAACATATATAAATACTTCTTCCCGTTCTGGTTCATTAAACACTTCATGATAGCATTTTGGCCATTCCTTGAAACGTTTTTCCGATAAAGGGACAGAGTTGAACCAATTTCTTACTTTCTCTTTATCTACGACCCTGTCATCCCCACTTTGAACGACCAATAATGGTGTGTCCTGAGTTCTTTTAATCATTGCGAATGCATTCTTCATCGCTTCTTCTAGCTCACGATACCAGCGTACAGATATCTTTTTTACATATAAAGTGTCTTTAAGGTCCAACTCTCTTACATCTTCATTTCTCGTCACCATGTCTAAAGAAATTCCTGAAGATACTCGTAAGGCTGGGAACACTTTATTTAAAATAAAGGTTGCCGCGTGTAAGATTGGAGAAGGCTTGTTCACTAAACCTAAGCAAGGAGATGAAAGAATGACACCAGCTACATTTAATCTCTCTTTTTGTAGAAGTCTTAGTGTAATCAGTCCTCCCATGCTGTGACCAATTAAGAATACAGGCAAATCAAATTGATACGATGCATCAATCCACTTTTTTACTTCATCCACGTATTCTTCAAATGAATCGATATGCCCTCTTCTTGATCTTGTCGTTAATCCATGACCAGGCAAATCACCCATGACGACATGAAAGCCCGAATTTCTCCACTGCTCAATAAGCCAACCGTATCTTCTATGATGCTCCATCGCCCCATGAACGATAACAATAACTGCTCTAGCATTCCCTTCTGCTTCCCATTTCCACATATGTATTGCCCCTTCTAAAAAAGTATAAGAAAATATTATGTAAATTCGTTATAGTAAATATATATGATTACATTACATAAAGGAGGATGTTTATGATTTATCCTTATCATGATAAAACCCCGAGAATTGCCGAAACTGCGTACCTTGCCGAATATACGACGGTAACCGGAGATGTTGTCATTGGTGAACAAACAAGCATATGGTTCGGTACTGTTATCCGCGGAGATGTTGCCCCAACAATAATAGGGGACCGCGTGAACATTCAGGATAACTCTATTTTACACCAAAGTCCAAATAATCCGCTCATAATTGAAAACGAAGTCACCATCGGTCACCAAGTTATTTTGCATAGCTGCGTCATCCGAAAGAAAGCTTTAGTTGGAATGGGTTCTATTATACTAGATCAGGCAGAAATTGGCGAAGGTGCATTCATTGGTGCCGGAAGTTTAGTTCCTCAAGGAAAGAAAATCCCACCGAACACGCTTGCGTTTGGTCGCCCTGCCAAGGTGATTCGTGAGTTAACTGAGGAAGATATTAAGGATCGTGACAGAATCATGAACCAGTACGTAGAAAAAGGACAATACTACAAATCGATACAAAAATAAGAATTCTTAGAAAAATATCTTGAAACTAGAAGAAATATGCCGATATAACTAGAAATAGAATGCTTAACTACATGTTGTATCGGTGGTGCCCATGACTACACTAATCATATTAATAGGGATTTTAACCATCCTACTATTTATTTTCACACGTCTTATAAAGAAAAGTCCATCTCTTAAAACCTCGTTTTCAATTATTGGAATGGTTTTAATAGGGTTCTTCATCTTATTTATTGCACAAACCCCACATATTGCGGAAGCAGTAGGTCGAATGAAGACCTGGGTACAAGCCCCTTTACGTTCGACGAACACTTTTATTGATGATAAGGTTGACCTTACGATTATTCCGTTAGAACAAACCGTTCTCTTAGATGCACCGGTCATCAACCAACTACCTGAACTTCCACGTGGTTGTGAAGTTACGAGTTTAGCCATGTTATTACAATACGCAAATATTTCAGTAGATAAGATGACTCTTGCTAAAGAAATCAAAAAAGACACTACAGCCTACAAGGTCTCTGGTGGAAAAGTTTACTACGGTCATCCTAATGATGGATTTGTAGGGAGCATGTATACAAAAGAACTACCTGGTTTAGGCGTGTACCATAAACCCATTAAAGAACTAGCTGAAAAATATCTACCTGGACAAATTAAAGATTTAACCGGTTCACCTTTTAATGAATTAAAGATACACCTTTCTGACAAACGTACAGTCTGGGTGATCACCAACACCTCTTATAAAAAGCTATCATCCAACCAATTTGTGACCTGGCACACTCCAAGTGGTATTATTGATATTACCTACAAAGAACACTCTGTTTTATTAACAGGCTTTGATAAGGATTTTGTATACTTTAACGACCCATTAACAGGGGAAAAAAATAAAAAAGCACCCATAATGGATTTTGAAGAATCCTGGGTGCAAATGGGGAGTCAGGCAATTACCTACCTCCCTCGCTAATTAGCTTTGTAATACTTTTTCCGCTAGGTATTCCTTCTCGAAGGAATACTTTTTTTCTACATACACCTGATGCCATACCATAAACATGAGCACCGTCCAGATCTTTCTGCTATTATCAGCTTTCCCTTGGCAGTGGTCCTCAAGCAATTGAAGCACATACGTCTTATTTAATAAATAATCTGTATCACTTTCTCTTATAATTGTCTTCGCCCACTCATTCATCTCAGCCTTTAACCAGTGACGAATTGGAACAGGGAAGCCAAGTTTTTTACGATTAAGAACATGTTCTGGTACAATTCCTTCTGCTGCTTTTCTAAGAACGTACTTCGTTGTTCCATTCGCTGTTTTTAAACTCGTTGGAATTTTAGAAGCAAGCTCAAAAACAGCTTTATCTAAAAATGGGACACGAAGCTCTAACGAATGAGCCATCGTCATTTTGTCAGCCTTTAATAAAATATCTCCACGCATCCATGTGTGAATATCAATATACTGCATACGGTCAACTGGGTCGTAGCCTTCACTTTCTTTATATAGAGGCTTTGTGATATTGGTGAAATCTAAACCTTTGTTATACGTATTTAGTAGATCGCTCTTTTCAAGCTCACTAAACATCTTTGCATTTCCGATATAACGTTCTTCTAAAGGAGTCAAACCACGTTCAATAAAGCTCTTCCCACGCATACCTTCTGGCATGATTTTCGCTAGTAAACGTAAAAATGCTTTTCCAACCTGTGGAATTTTATTAAACACATCTAGACTCTGAGGCTCTCTATAAATATTGTAGCCACCAAATAGCTCATCTGCACCTTCTCCAGATAGAACCACCGTAACGTGCTTACGTGCTTCACGTGCCACAAAATATAAAGGTACACATGCAGGGTCTGCAAGCGGATCGTCCATATGCCACATAATCTTCGGTACTTCATTCATATACTCTTCTGGAGTAATGATATAGCTAATATTTTCTACTCCAAGCTTATCAGCCGTTTCCTTAGCAACATCAATCTCACTAAACCCATTATGATCAAAACCTACAGAAAATGTCTTAATCGCCGGATGGAATTCTTTTGCAATGGAAGCAATGATCGAAGAGTCAATTCCACCAGAAAGGAACGAACCGACAGGCACATCACTTCTCATATGAATTTTGACAGAATCAAAAAGAACATCTTTAATTTCCTTTACAAAATCACTCTCTGATTTTCTTACTGGGTGGAAATGAGCCTTCCAATAACGCTTAATTTCCATTTCAGATCCGATTTTCTTTGTAAAGTAGTGCCCTGGTTCTAATTTTGAAATACCTTCTGACATCGTATAAGGCTCAGGAACAAACTGATACGTTAAGAAATACTGCAAAGAATCATAGTTTAATACATCGTTCTGCAGTGCGAGTAAAATACTCTTTTTCTCAGATGCAAAGAATGTCTTTTCCCCGTCATCAAAATAGAAGAAAGGCTTAATGCCGAATGGATCACGTGCTCCATAAAGCGTCTTTTCAACCTTATCCCAAATAACAAAAGCAAACATTCCACGAAGCTTCTCCACCGCTTTTTCCTTCAGATGGCTATATAGGGCAATAATTACTTCTGTATCGGAGCTTGTTGCAAAGGTTATTCCTTCTGCCAATAGTTCTTCTCTCAACTCAACATAGTTATAGATTTCACCGTTAAAAATAATCCAGTATCTTTCGTTTTCAAAATGAAGGGGTTGATGCCCACTTTCTATATCAATGATACTTAAACGACGAAACCCAAATTGAACATGAGAATCATAAAAATATCCGTCATCATCAGGTCCGCGATGTGTAATCACATTATTCATATTTTCAAATTGTTGTTTTTGTCCATCACTAAACACTTGCGATTTGTCATGAACACATCCAATAAAACCACACATGTATGTAACTCACCTACTCCGTTCTTACGAGTTTAATCTTCCATTCAGAAAGAATACCTATTAATACTACCATTAAAATTATCGAATCGCACTGTCTAATTGACCATTTCCTAAAAATTCAAGCTTACTACCCATTGTTTACATTCATTTTTGCTTCTAAACCACCATACCCTTATAGACGTAAAGAAAAACCGGGAGTTACAAATTTTCTGTAACTCCCGGCTGATTTATTCTATTGAATTATCTTTCAAGAGCTTCCTTACGAAGCGTGTCAGCTTTATCTGTACGCTCCCATGGAAGATCTACATCTGTACGACCAAAGTGACCATAAGCAGCAGTTTGCTTATAGATAGGACGTCTTAAATCAAGCATTTTAATGATTCCAGCTGGACGAAGATCGAAGTTATTACGTACAACTTCAATAAGAACTTCTTCACTTACTTCGCTAGTACCAAATGTATCAATAGAGATAGATACTGGATGTGCAACACCGATTGCGTATGCAAGCTGTACTTCCACTTTATCTGCTAAACCTGCAGCAACAAGATTCTTTGCTACATAACGAGCAGCGTACGCAGCTGAACGGTCAACCTTTGTAGGATCCTTACCAGAGAATGCACCGCCACCGTGACGAGCATAACCACCGTACGTATCTACAATAATCTTACGTCCTGTTAATCCAGCGTCACCTTGTGGTCCACCGATAACGAAACGACCAGTTGGGTTAATGAAATACTTTGTATTTTCATCAATTAACTCTTCTGGTACAACAGGGTTAATAACATACTCTTTAAGATTACGTTGAATTTGCTCCAAAGTTACTTCAGGATGGTGCTGTGTTGAAATAACAATTGTATCAATACGAACTGGCTTATTATTTTCATCGTATTCAACTGTAACCTGAGTTTTTCCATCAGGACGAAGGTAAGGAAGAATATCCTCCTTACGAACTTCAGTTAGTCTGCGAGCTAGTTTATGTGCTAAAGAAATCGGAAGAGGCATAAGCTCTTTTGTCTCGTTACAAGCAAAACCAAACATTAACCCTTGGTCTCCTGCTCCAATTGCATCGATTTCTTCATCAGACATAGATCCTTCACGTGCTTCTAATGCTTGGTCAACCCCCATTGCAATATCAGCTGATTGCTCATCAATAGAAGTTAAAACCGCACATGTTTCTGAATCGAAACCATATTTTGCACGAGTGTACCCAATTTCCTTAATTGTTTCACGAACAATCTTTGGAATATCTACGTATGTAGAGGTTGTAATTTCCCCAGCAACTAATACTAAACCTGTTGTTACTGACGTTTCTGCAGCAACACGAGCATTTGCGTCTTTTGCTAAAATAGCATCTAAAATTGAGTCTGAAATTTGGTCACTGATTTTATCTGGATGACCTTCAGTAACTGACTCGGATGTAAATAAACGACGTTTTTTTGACATCTCCTGACCTCCTATTTATTTATACTTGAGAAAAAGGTATGCTTATTATATCAACATAAACAAAACCTTCCATTTGATACGGAACTCATTCCCTAAGTAGTATGAAATAAACATGCCATTTTTATTATGAAGGTTTGAAAAATTACCCACCCAAATAAAAACTTTATGCAAAATAAAAAACCTTCCCTGCTTGAGGAAAGGGTGATAGCAAAGTAATTTGCGCCTTTCGCTCTTATCGTTCAAGGACTAAAATCCTTGCCTCAGGTTAGCACCTTCTCTTTTATATTAATTACAGTTATCGTAATTAATTATTAAAGCAGGTTGCTGGGTTTCATAGGGCCTGTCCCTCCACCAGCTCGGGATAAGAGAGTATCCGTTCAATGTAGAATAATACCGTATCACGTCAAATACTGTCAACATCTTTATGAAAAAAAAAGTTGATTCATTCTTCAAATAATGAGCAACTGTTATAGAAGTAATAGCCTTCTTACAGCCCAATATCCCACAAGTACCTTACCATCTGGATTAATCATATGAATTTCCCTTCTAAGATCCACTGCCTTGAATTCGTCCCATTTATTAATAGTATAGACTATTAGCTCAGATTCTTGTTTTTATGAAAAGAAAAGGCTAAAAAATAGGTCAAATAAGATGTTTTTCCTTGCACCCTCTAATATTTTTATAAATAGTATAGACTAATTAAGTTAATGTGTTATACTAATTAAAAATAACAAATAAAGGTAGGTAGTCATCAGATGAACTCTGTCCGTATTTCTAACCAATTAAGCGAATTGTTAGCCTCTGGTCATGTACATGTGCAACTATCTGTACCACAATTAGTCGAAAAGGTCCTTACTAGAAACGAAGGAGTCCTGACTTCAACAGGAGCTGTTCGAGCCACAACAGGAAAATATACTGGTCGGTCTCCAAAAGACAAATACATTGTTGAAGAAGCTTCTACAAAGGACAAGATTGACTGGGGAGCGGTTAACCAACCAATCTCTTCAGAAGTATTCGAACGTTTATATAATAAAGTACTAAGTTACTTGAAAGATAGAGATGAGTTATTTGTATTCAAAGGGTTTGCTGGCGCAGACAAGAAACATCGCTTACCGATTCAAGTGATAAATGAGTTTGCTTGGCATAATCTATTTGCTCACCAGTTATTCATCAGACCAACAGCAGAAGAGCTTTTGACTCACGAGGAACAATTCACAGTCATATCGGCTCCAAACTTTAAAGCAGACCCGATTATGGATGGTACAAAGTCTGAGACTTTTATCATCGTCTCCTTTGAAAGAAAGACTGTATTAATCGGTGGTACAGAATATGCAGGAGAGATGAAGAAGTCCATTTTCTCCATTATGAACTACTTACTGCCTGAAAATAATATTCTTCCTATGCACTGCTCAGCAAATGTCGGCGTTGAAGGCGATGTTGCTTTATTCTTTGGATTATCAGGAACAGGTAAAACAACCTTATCTGCTGATGCTAATCGTCGCCTAATCGGAGATGATGAACACGGCTGGTCAGCTAATGGTGTCTTTAATATTGAAGGAGGTTGCTACGCTAAATGCATTAATCTTTCAAGAGAAAAGGAGCCTCAAATCTTCGACGCGATTCATTTTGGAGCTGTGCTAGAGAATGTCGTGCTGAATAAGGAATCACGAGTCGCTGACTATGATGATGGAACATTAACTGAGAATACACGTGCTGCTTATCCTATCCAATCTATTAGTAATATCGTGGATCCAAGTGTCGCTGGTCACCCTAATACTATTATATTCCTAACAGCAGATGCTTTTGGGGTGCTGCCTCCAATTGCAAAGCTATCTAAGGAGCAAGCGATGTATCATTTCTTAAGCGGATACACATCAAAACTTGCTGGTACGGAACAAGGAATCACTTCACCACAAGCAACATTTTCAACTTGCTTTGGGTCCCCTTTCCTACCATTAGAAGCAACTCGCTATGCTGAAATGCTAGGATCCAAGATTGACGAACATAATGCGAAGGTTTATCTGGTGAATACAGGCTGGACTGGTGGCGAATATGGAGTCGGAAGTAGAATGAAGCTATCATACACCCGCTCCATGGTACAGGCAGCTCTAGAAGGAGAACTTAACCATGTAGAAACATGTAAAGATCCTATTTTTGGATTGGAGATTCCCCTACATGTTCCTGGTGTTCCAGATGATGTTCTTCAGCCAAACCGAACATGGGCTGACCAAGAGGCATACCAGTTGAAAGCGAACGAATTAGCCACTAAATTCAAAGGTAACTTCAAAAAATTTGCTAATGTTTCAGCACAGATTATCGAAGAAGGCGGTCCATTAGTATAATTTTTTAAAAAAAGAGCGTAATCAGTCGATTACGCTCTTTTAATTGGATGAATGTAAGGAGATCAATTGATACTCAATCGTCGTTTTTTCACTCTCTAAAATTACCTTTTTAATTCTTGCCATGCCACTAACTTCCCCGTCAATCGTTCTTCTTACCTCGAGAGGAATGTCAATTGGATATAAGCGATATCCTTCTTTCGTTAGGGTAAACAGGTTCTCCTCCAGTCGCTTTTCTCTACCCTTAGTGACAATCATTGTATTAAGCTCTAATGGCATACCCATAATTCTCCACTCCTTTTCTTATATTTTATCATTATTATGACTGTTTTTTCATCCATTGAGTTAAGTCTGTAACGACTTTTCGGTTAATACTTGGAGGAAAGTAATGAGTCAACTCCTCAAAATACCAACTCTCCACTGGATGACACAAATCCTTTAACCTCTCTTCCAATCTTCGTGCATGGTCCAAACTTACATTTTGATCCTTCGATCCATGAATGATTAAAGTTGGACATCGTAATTGTTCAATATCATACAATGGAGTCCGAAATTTATATCTTTCTGGATATCTCGTCGGTGTACCACCGATGACTCTCTTCATCATCCTTCTTAAATCTTCTCTTTCCATATATGTAAGATTCATATCACTTACTCCACCCCAGGTGACGAGAGAAGCCGTATCAGGAAACTTGATGGCTGTTAATAATGCCATCACCCCACCACGTGAAAATCCAAATACATGAACCCTTTTCACTCTTGAATGCTGCTGTAAAATTCGAAACCCAGCAAATGCATCTTCTCGATCATCTCCAGCAAAATCTTCATTTCCTTCTCCTCCTTGATTTCCTCGGTAGAAAGGGGCAAATACTACAAAGCCTTCACATGCAAATTGTACCAACCTAGATGGCCTTACCTTTCCTACACTTTTTATTCCACCTCTCAAATATAAGAAACCATCTAAAGTCTCCCCTCCTTTAGGTTCTGCTAACATTCCTTTCACCTTATATCCATCCGAATAATACGTTATGATCGATAACTCCACATGAGGATGAGGCGAAGGAAACCTCTCCATATCAATAACTTCTAGCGTATACATACCTTCTGATACACTCCCTTACACATGTTTTTCATATAGGCATTCACACATTTTTTTCGACTTCATACGATATGTTAGGCTCCCAAACCGTTCACATAAAATGTTTATCTATTAAGGAGGTTATCCATAAAATGAAAAAGTCATTTAAGATTTTCTTTTCCATGTTCCTAGTCGTCATTCTTATTATACCGATTGCTGCCTGCAGCAAGGAAGAAGTTCAAAAAGTACGCATTGGTGAAGTAACACGTTCCATTTTCTATGCACCTGAATATGTTGCCATTGAAAAAGGTTTTTTTGAAGAAGAAGGATTAGATGTTGAGCTAACAACTACTTCAGGTGGTGACAAGACAATGACTGCCTTGTTATCGAATAGTATTGACGTTGCTCTTGTTGGTTCTGAAACATCTATTTACGTTTATGCTCAAGAAGCAAATGACCCCGTCATCAACTTTGCCCAGCTCACACAAACAGATGGAACTTTCCTTGTATCTCGTGAAAAAATTGATAATTTTTCGTGGGATATGTTGAAGGGATCCACCTTTTTAGGTCAAAGAAAAGGTGGTATGCCACAAATGGTTGGGGAATTCGTTCTAAAACAGCATAATATCGATCCACATAACGACCTAAACCTGATACAAAATATTGATTTCGCCAATATTTCAAGTGCCTTTGCTTCTGGAACGGGCGACTTTGTTCAGCTTTTCGAACCAACTGCGAGTGTGTTTGAACAGGAAGGAAGAGGTCATATTGTCGCTTCATTCGGAACAGAGTCAGGCATGGTACCATATACAACATTTATGTCAAAAGAAAGCTATATGACGGAAAACAAAGAAATCGTTGAAAAATTTGCAAGAGCTATTTATAAAGCGCAAAAATGGGTAGCGGAAAATTCTGCAAAAGATATCGCTGAAGCCATTTCTCCTTACTTCGAGGATACCGACTTAACTTTAATTGAGACAGTCGTTGACCGTTACAAGAGCCAAGGCTCTTACGCAACAAATCCAGTGCTTGACGAAGCAGAGTGGGAAAACCTTCAAAATATTATGGATGAATCAGGTGAGTTACCTAAAAGAGTGGACCACAGTGTGCTTGTAAATACCCAAATTGCTGAAGAGGTCATGAAATAAAATCATTAAATTTCGAGGAGGCCGATTATGAGCTTATTGAAGCTAGAACATATTCATCACACGTATTTTACTAAGACCTCTGCTACAACGGCCCTCTCCGACATTTCACTCGAAGTTGAGGAAGGAGAATTCATTTCCTTCCTCGGTCCGAGCGGATGCGGAAAAACAACCCTACTTTCGATCATAGCAGGATTATTTCAACCAACTGAAGGGACTATCCTGCTTGAGAATCAATCTGTTAACAAATCTAAAAAAAAGATCGGTTATATGCTACAGCAAGATTATTTATTTCCTTGGAAAACCATCGAGGAAAATATACTGCTTGGTTTAAAAATTTTTGGAATTGAAGACAGTGCTAAGAAGGAATATGCCTTTTCTCTTCTTGAAGAAATGGGATTAAAGGGCTATGAAAAACAATACCCAAAACAACTCTCTGGTGGAATGAGACAAAGGGTTGCCCTAGTTAGAACCTTAGTAACGGAACCGAAGCTACTTATGTTAGATGAACCATTTTCTGCATTAGATTATCAAACAAAGCTTCGACTCGAGGATCTTGTGTCTGAGACATTAAAATCCTTCGGAAAAACAGCTATCCTTGTCACACATGATATTGGAGAAGCAATCGCCATGAGTGATCGAGTTTATTTATTTTCTGCTCGTCCTGGGCAAATTCACAAGTCATTTGAAGTCCCAAAGGAGTTAAGAGAACTCTCTCCTTTTCAAGCTAGAAATCACGAAAGTTATACTCAGCTATTCCAAGAAATATGGAAGGAGTTGGAATCCCTTGAACAATAAGCAACCGGTGGAACTCCTCCATAAGAATTATATTAAAAAGCTCACATATGAGAAGAGATGGGTCCGTTTTTACCAATTTGTCATCTTCTTTGTATTTTTCCTAGGCTGGGAGATTGCGAGCAAGAAACAATGGATTGACCCGTTAATCTTCAGTGCACCTTCAAAGGTATGGGATCTACTCATTAAAAAGATCCAAGATGGTACCCTTATGGTAGATCTAGGCTACACCTTATCAGAAACCGTTCTTGGTTTTATTTTAGGAACACTGCTTGGAACCATTCTTGCTGCCATTCTCTGGTGGTCACCCTTCCTGTCAAAGATACTTGACCCCTATTTAGTGATTTTAAATGCCATGCCAAAGGTTGCCTTAGGTCCTATTTTAATCGTTGCACTCGGTCCGAGTATGACTTCTATTATTGCGATGGGTGCGATCATCTCGGTCATCATCACGACCATTGTCGTTTATACCGCCTTTAAAGAAGTGGACCTCAATTATATTAAGGTACTACAAACATTTGGTGCCACAAGATCCCAATGCTTTAAAGAGGCCATACTTCCAGCTTGTTTCCCTACGATCATTTCAACACTTAAGGTGAATGTTGGACTCTCATGGGTTGGGGTCATCGTTGGAGAATTTCTCGTTTCGTCTAAAGGATTGGGTTACATGATTATTTATGGGTTTCAAGTATTTAATTTCACCCTTGTACTCCTATCCTTACTGGTCATTGCCGTATTCGCGACTATCATGTACCAGTTGGTTGAACTGTTAGAAAGAAAATTAATTAAAAGTAATTAAAAGAGGCGAAGGAATATCCTTGCCTCTTTTTTACAGCAAATGTGTTTGTATGTAATGCAAACTCTTTTCAACCACAGAATCCTTCATAATAAAACTATACTCATCACTCAATCGATCACTTAGGTGAGGATCATCAATGAATACCGGCCCGTCCGTTTCAAGAAAGTCATCTTTCCTTATCAGTTCCTTTATCTCTCCGTAGAAGATGGCTTTTACAAATCTCTCATCATCATTACGAACTTCATAATGACCAATTTTCATTAACTTATTTAATAACCCACCAGTCTCTTCAAATACTTCCCGTGTAGCAGCCTCCTCTAACGTTTCCCCATGTTCCACTTTTCCACCAGGAAATTCTAGACCTCTTTCTTTATGCTTAGTCAGTACCCATCCATTTTTATATTTACTTAGAATAAGAACATGTTTTACAACAGTGCCAAACTTATTTTCTCCAAATGAAAGCAACACCTGTGCTCCCAAATGGTCCCTAAACATCTCCATGAACCCTTCACCCTTAATTTTCTATTTATTTACATAATAGCTGAAACCAATTGTTTTTCCAATCGTATATATGTCGAAGAGATATAGGAGGGATAAAATGAAAAAGTTCATGAAACCATTCGTTACCTTATTGCTAGTATTATTACTTGCAGCATGTTCACAAACAGCCACACCAACAGGAAACAATGAAAAAGAGAGTAGCAGCAAAGGAACAAATTCAGAATTAACTCTTGAACAAGTGTTTGAGAAGTCGTTGAAAGCCTCTGAGGAACTACAAAGTTTCTCCGTTGACATGGATTTGAGCCAAGAGATAACCGCAGCACAGGAAGAAGCGATGAAGATTCAATCATCCATTACAATGGATGTTGTTACAGAACCAATGGCGTTTTACCAAAAAATGAATATGACAATGGGAGGTACTTCTGAAAGCTTTGCAACAGAAGCATACTTTTCAAAGGACGGAATGTTTATGTCAGATCCAACCACCAATACTTGGATGAAGTTCCCAAGCGAGATGTCCGATCAATTACTACAACTATCTGACCAACAAACAAATCCTGCGGAAGAACTAAAAAAACTTAAGGATTATGTAAGTGATTTTTCTTTTGAACAAGATAATAATAATTACATCCTAACTCTACAGGCTTCTGGGGAAGATCTTAGTGAATTTATTAAAGAGGCGGCCATGGAAGGAATGCCTGCTGAGCTGACTGCCGACCCTGCAATTTTTGATGCGATGAAAATTAATGATGCAAAATTTGTGTACCATATTGATAAAGAAACGTTTTATCCTGTAAAGACCGATGTATATATGGATATGGAAATCTCAGCAGAGGGTGAAAGTGTACACATGATTCAAGACATGAAAGGAACATACAACAAATTTAACGAAGTAAATACGATTACCATTCCAAAAGAAGTGTTAGATACTGCTACAGAAATGGATATGTAAGAAAAGCGTAAGCGCCCTGGTCAGCGCCGTATGGCCTGGAGCACTCCAACTGAGATAAAGGAAACACGAAGAGCCAGAGGCGATTCGATGTTGACTTATCGTAGGGCGGAGAGCGAAGGACACTAGGCGCTAGGGCGCTGGAGCTAGACAATTCTCAAAGTCGAAAATCTTATACTTCCTTATCTTTTAAAATAGACAAACCGCTTTCGAATTACGTAAGCGGTTTGTTGTTTAATATGCCCATAGACTCAATATGCTTTTTAGCTTCTTCGTCCCCTAGATTATAGATCATGTTATACACTTGAACGGTAACAGAATCATAGGCATCATTTTCTCTGTCATGATGATATTGAACATATGGAACGTGTGCACGGAAAAAGTTTTCCCAGTCATTTGCATGATTTTGATCAAAATATTCACGAAGCTGAATGATCTCATCATCTGTGGCTTCAATTTTAAAATTCCAAGGAGAGCTCGTTCTGCTTTGTGAGATTTCTCCTGTACTAACCGTAATATAGTATGTCTTTTTCTCATTATTCATGGCCCACACTCCCTTTTTTATTATAATTTGCACAAGGATATGATTTATTCCCTTTTTCCCAACACCTTATTGAAGAAAATTAAAGAATAGTTTACATATTTACGGGTATTGCTGAAGTATAATGATAACAATACCTTTATAATAAAAATAAGGGAGGTGAAAATCGTGAAGCTTGTAGATGAAATTTATGAGTTTTATCGGCACAAGTTAACAGGTGATGAAGAAGATATTGATATGCTTGCTTTTGCCTTTTTAGAGGAGTTAACGCAAGAGGATTTGCTTAATATTATTAAAGATCTCGATAAGCAGGAATTGTACGATTTAGTTGGTGTGTATCTAATTGAAGGATTGAAAGGGAAATTTGCACAAGAAGAATACGGCCAACGGAAAATTCCTAACTTCCAACAACGGAACTTTCACTAACGGTACATAGAAGAAAACAAAAGCACATATACAGAAGCTGACTATAACTAGTCAGCTTCCTTTATTTTACTCTATATAGATTCTGCAACAATAACTGACCAACCTTTACCTTTATAGGCATTGTATCCTTCAGTTAACGAGTATGCGAAAATTTGATTATCCTCAATCGTATACCCTCGAGTTTCTCTTCCTGATAAAATATTCTGGACAGCTTTTAAATGAGTGAGCTTTGTTTTTAAAATTTCGGTACGGTCCTTTGAAGCGATAACATAACCTTCTGAATTGATTGCATAGAGCTTGCTTTTTTCATCTGTTTGAACCCGGTCAATAATGTCATAAATGTACTCCCAGTTAAATCGGGTGGTAAATACACCTATGACTTCTCCCGCATCATTTCGAACAGGACTAGAATACCCCATGGTATACCCCTCAACAACGGAAGAATAATACATATCTGTGACGTACACATCGTTTGTTTTTACCGTTTCTTGAAACCACTTCCGGTCACTCATATTACGCCCTACTTGGCTTTGATTTTGCGCGGCAACAAGAATTTCTCCCGATAAATCAATAACAAACAAATCGAAATACACTTCATAAATGTTATAGATATTTTTCATGAATGCTTCCGCTGTCTTTTTTGAATCAGAGGTAGGCTGAATTAAACATTCTTTAATGGCATCGAAGGTTGCCCATGCCTGAACGTCACAATTTCTTTCAAATAAATTCCGATCAATTTTATCAATCGTATCAAAGGCAATATCCACCGTTCTTAACGCAATAATATTATTTGCCTTCGTTTGAATACTTTTGATAATACTCTCACTTGCTTTGCTAGAATCTAAGCAGTCCTGAGCAAACTTTTTAATCTCCTTCGCAACGACCGAAAATGCTCGTCCTGCCTCCCCTGCTCTTGCTGCCTCAATTCCTGAATTTAATGCTAATATATTGGATTTCATGGAAATGTCTTTAATATTTTGCATGACACCTTCCATCTTACTATTTTCCTGCTTTAACTCATTCATCAGCACGGATACATTTAAATTTTTCTCTTGAGTACTGACCATATCCACTCATTCTCCTCTCAAACCGACCCATAATGTTATGTTTTGTGACATGATATGATAAATAATATCACAATTCCGAAAATATTGTCGATTTAGAGAATATAAAAATTTTAATAATTTTTGAATCTTTTGTACCAAAAAAAAAAAAAAAAACCCTGTTTAAAGAGTTGTTTTTTTACAATCATACTGATTCGCCGAGGTAGGCTTTTAACATCCAAACATGTTTTTCTAGTGTGGAATGAATGGCCAGGAACATGTCACCTGTTGCCTCGTCGTCCATCTCTTCAGCTAGTGACATTCCGCTTTTTAGTTCTTCAATTAACAATGAGAAATCCTCTGATATGCTTTGAACCATTTCAATAGCTGTTTCACTTCCTGAAGACTCTTTAATGCTCGATTTTTCTAAGTACTCCTTCATAGTTGCAATGGGCTCTCCACCAATTGATAAGAGCCTTTCAGCTAACTCATCAATATGAATAGCTGCTTCGTTATAAAACTCCTCAAATTTTGTATGCAGGGTAAAAAAGTCTTTCCCTTTAATATACCAATGAAAATTATGTAGCTTAACAAATAACACGCTCCAGTTAGAGATTTGGCTGTTCAACACATCATGTAGTTTATTATCCATATGATCTCCTCCTATAATTTCTAATCCATGCCGTTAATCCCATTGTTATATTACCCAGAATGGACAAGATAAAACGTTTGGCCAAGTGACAAATAATTAAAGTTCTTAATCACACATGCTAAAATAGAATGGGAGAAAGGAGGAATAATATGATAACTGTTCTAATTATTTGTCTCATAATCGTAGGTATTGTCTTACTTTTATCGGTTGTCACTACTTCAAAGGCCTATTCATATAAACATACCGTTGATTCACTTGAGGATAACCCCAATATACATAAAGAAAGCGATCAAAAAAAAGAAGAGTGAGGGTATCTTGGTGAATATACTTTCTATTTTTGTTGGAATTATTTTCTTCCTTAACATTTTACTTGCTATAATTGTCATTTTTTTAGAAAGAAGAGATCCTAGTGCCACCTGGGCTTGGATTTTAGTACTATTTTTCATTCCTGTACTCGGCTTTATTATGTATTTACTTTTTGGACAGAATTTAAGCAGAAAGAAAATGTTTTATTGGGAAGATCGTGACAAAGTAGGAACAGAGCCTTTAATCGAAGAGCAAATCGCACAATTGAATCAAAGAAGTTTTCCTTTCCAAAATTCAACCGAGGAAAAAAGTCGTGACCTGATTCATATGCATTTAATTAATAATGCTGCCATGTTTTCTCAACATAACAACATTCAAATTTTTACTGATGGTAAAGAAAAGTTTCACTCTCTCTTTCATGATATAGAGCATGCGGAGGACCATATCCATTTGCAATACTATATCATCAAAAACGACGAACTCGGCAGAAAGTTGATAAACGTATTAACACAAAAGGCACGTGTTGGAGTAAAGGTTCGAGTTCTTTACGATGAGCTAGGCTCCCGATCATTAAGAAAGTCATTTTTCAAGGAGTTGCGGCAAGCTGGCGGAGAGGTAGAAGCCTTCTTCCCTTCAAAACTTCCTTTGATTAATTTGCGATTAAATTATCGTAATCATCGTAAGCTTGCTATCATTGATGGGAAAATCGGTTATGTTGGCGGATTCAATGTGGGAGATGAGTATTTAGGATTAAATAAAAGGTTCGGATACTGGCGTGATACACATGTTCGGATTGTCGGTGAAGCAGTACACCCCATACAAACTAGGTTTATTCTCGATTGGAACCAAGCTTCCTACCGGCACGATATTAATTATTCCCCTCGATACTTCCAACAACCAAGAAGTAGCGGGAATGTTGGCCTACAAATTGTAACAAGCGGACCTGACTCAGAGTGGGAACAAATAAAAAACGGGTATATAAAAATGATTTCTTTAGCAAAAGAAACCATTTATATTCAAACACCATACTTTATTCCTGACACAAGTCTTTTAGATGCATTAAGAATCGCTTCTTTATGTGGAGTCGATGTAAAAATTATGATCCCAAATAAGCCAGATCATATGTTTGTTTATTGGGCTACCTATTTTTATGTTGGAGAAATGCTGAAAGCTGGGGCAAAAATTTATATTTATGAAAAAGGATTTATCCATTCGAAATCCATTGTCGTAGATCATGAAATTGCGTCTGTTGGGACAGCAAATATTGATGTACGAAGCTTCCGGCTTAATTTTGAAGTGAATGCATTCATCTATCATAAAGGATTTTCTAAGACCCTAATGGACCAATTTTCTGAGGATATGAAGGCTTCAACGGAATTAACTCTTGAAAATTATATGAAAAGACCTGTGAAGATTCGTCTAAAGGAATCTGTATCAAGACTTTTATCTCCCATATTATAAAAAATAGCCGAGCAAAAATGCTCGGCTAAACTTTTAAGCAAATACCTGTTTCAAATCTTCTTTTGATTGTTCAAGCCAAAAACGCATTAAACGTTTAGCTCCCTCAAGGTCGTGGAGCTTCGCTTGACCACATTGTGTTTCATTAGCTGCAGGAATCTCAACGATTTCCACGGCTGATTTCATCGTATCCTCTAACAGATCAATAATTTCCTCTACCGAAGGCTCTCCACTCACCACTAGGTAATAACCCGTTTGACATCCCATTGGAGAAATATCAATAATATCAAAATGGCTGTATTTCTCAGCATGCTCACGCAGGTTAAACGCTAGTAAGTGCTCTAATGTATGAATAACATCTGGCTTCATCGCTTGCTTATTCGGTTGGCAGAATCGAATATCAAATTTATTAACTACTCCATCACTTCCCACTTTATGTACTCCACAATGTCTTACATAAGGGGCTTTCACAGCATTATGATCTAGTTCAAAGCTTTCTACAGAAGGCATTTGTTCCACTCCTATCATTCAATTTCTTTTATCAGTATACAACAATTATTTCGCATTATCTCTACTAAACCATATGCCATTTTTTAGACTAATTTTCCTATCTATGTTATGTTGTTCGTAAATAGGAAGAGGAAAGTGAGAGATTTACATGTTAAAAAAGGCGATGATTGCCTTTATCCGTTTCTATCAAATTGCCATATCCCCGCTCAAGCCGCCAAGCTGTCGCTTCTATCCAACTTGCTCACACTATGGATTAGAGGCAATTGAAAGATTTGGACCGATAAAAGGTGGTTACCTAACCATTAAGCGATTATTAAAATGTCATCCTTTTCATCCAGGTGGGTTTGATTATGTTCCCGAAAAAAAGGAAAGAAAGAACTAGATGCTCTCATACCCATTTTCAACAGCGTCTAATCTACCTGTCGCAGGGTCAATGACAAGTCCATGTACAGGAACTCCTTTTGGAAGAAGAGGATGCTTCTTAATCATGTCCACACTGTGCTTCACGCTATCAGACACATTGTCAAATCCATGCATCCACTCAGAGACGTTAATGCCAGAGTAGTTTAGCATATCAAGCGTCTCTTGCGTAATTCCCCGCTCTTTCATGCTTTCGATGACTACATCAGCCTTCATTCCACTCATTCCACAATCATAATGACCAATGACCAAAACCTCATCTGCCTGCAACTGATACACAGCTACAAGTAAACTTCTCATAATACTTCCAAACGGATGCGTAACTAGTGCACCAGCATTTTTTATGAGTTTTACATCCCCATTTGACACGTTCATCGCTTTTGGTAAAAGCTCTAGTAATCTTGTGTCCATACAAGTTAAAATAACTAGTCGTTTGTTCGGGAATTTTGTTGTTGTAAATTCCTCATACCGTTTTTCTTCAACAAACTGTTGATTATACTCTAAAATTTCATCTAACAATCTCATCCTGGTACCCCCTTTTTTTTGCTTATGACTATAATACAAGATAATTGCAAAACTAGACAAATTTTATGGTTGCATAATTCTTTACTATTAGGTAATATAACTTATGTAAATCGTAACCGTTTCGTATTATCTATTAAAATACAAAATTACATCTATTTTCATACACTTTAAATCGAAATTATTACGTTTTATCTATAAACGAGAGGAGAATAAGTATGTTTCGTAAATATTCAGCATTTATTTTTATAATACTCATTGCCACATTTCTAGCAGGTTGTCAGGGAGAATCAACGGATACCAGTCAGGAAAACGATAAGCTATCCATCTATACAACCGTTTATCCACTACAGTACTTCACAGAACGTATTGGTGGAGATTTAGTAAATGTCAAATCCATTTATCCTAATGGTGCAGATGAGCACACTTATGAGCCATCTCAAAAGGATATGATCGATCTTGCAGATTCTGACCTTTTCTTTTACATTGGCCTAGGTTTAGAAGGTTTCGTTTCAAAGGCAGAAGAAGCATTAAAAAATGAAAACGTCACGTTAGTAGCAACTGCTGAACATATCACATTTGAGGAACATGAAGAAGAGTCTACTGAGGAACATGCTCACGAAGAAACGACAGAAGAGCATGCGGAAGAAACTGAAGAAGAACACGCTCACGAAGAAGAGGATGAACATAACCACGGTGATGTAGACCCTCATGTATGGCTTGACCCAGTTTATTCCATTAGCTTAGCAGAAGAAATTAAAGAGCAGCTTCTTGAAAAATTACCAGATCATAAAGAGCAAATCGAAGAAAACTTCGTAGCACTAGAAAAAGAATTGCATCAATTGAATGACGAATTTACTGAAGTAACAAGCACAGCAAAACACAAGGAATTTTTAGTGTCCCATGCCGCATTCGGTTACTGGTCTGAACGTTACGGGCTTGAGCAAATCAGTGTATCAGGTTTGGCCTCAACAAATGAGCCAACTCAAAAGGAACTTGAAAATATTATCGCTGAAGCCGAGGAACATGATCTACATTATATTTTCTTCGAGCAAAATGTAAGCTCAAAGCTAACTGAAATTGTTCAAAAGGAAATTGGAGCAGAGCCATTAACCCTTCATAATCTTTCAACCTTAACGGATGAAGATGTAAAAGAAGAACGTACGTATTTTACCATTATGAAGGATAATATTGAAGCATTACAAACCGCTTTAAACGAATAGTATAAGTCAGCCCCCTCGTTTTTCGAGGGGGTTTTTGCTGTTTTTAGATCCATTTTTAATCTATTTTTAAATGAATTTGATGGTACTTTTATTTAAAACAGCTTTGGAATGTATTAATTCTATTGTATTTTGTTTCTCACGTGGTTCGTCTCAGTAGATTTGCTAGACTTTTTTGCGATTCCCAAAATTTATTTGCGATTCTCAGATTTTATTTGCAATTCTCAAAATTTATTTGCGATTCTCAGATTTTATTTGCGATTCCCAAAATTTATTTGCGATTCTCAGATTTTATTTGCGATTCCCAAAATTTATTTGCGATTCTCAGATTTTATTTGCGATTCCCAAAATTTATTTGCGATTCTCAGATTTTATTTGCAATTCCCAAAATTTATTTGCGATTCTCAGATTTTATTTGCAATTCTCAAAATTTATTTGCGATTCTCAGATTTTATTTGCGATTCCTTCTCAGGATCACGATTCTCCCACCTCTAGATTTCCGTCATCCATATCTGTCACTATATCGCCTTATTTCTTGTAAATATAGGAAAAGATTACATATTTATTTTTTATTAGAAAAGAATAACTTGGTGAGTATATTGAAAGGGAGAATTTTATGGATGATTTACTAATTGCGCGCTCGTTATTCGGAACTACTATGGGTTTTCATATTATTTTTGCAACAATCGGGGTAGGCCTGCCTTTTATGATGCTTACTGCTGAACTCATGTACCAAAAAACAAAAGACCAAGAGTACGTAGTTATGGCTAAGCGTTGGACAAAAGCCTTTGCCGTACTTCTTGGTGTTGGGATCCCAACAGGTACAATCGCTGGAGTTCAACTCTCTCTATTATGGCCAGGCTTTATGGAAGTCATCGGCGTCGTCATGGCCCTTCCCTTCCAAATTGAAATATATGCATTCTTTATTGAAGCTCTATTTATGTCCATTTATGTATATGCTGCTGAGCGTATTCCTCCTTGGGCTCGAATCACAAGCCTCGTACTTGTTGCAATTGGTGCTTTAGCATCTGCCGTTCTCATAACGAATGTCCACGCCTGGGAAGGAACACCCACTGGATTTAGAATCCAAAACGGTGTTATAACCGATGTTGATCCATGGGCAGCATTTTTTAACCCGAGCTTTATTGTCACAGCTGGACATGTTGCCTTATCTGCCTATACAACGGGTGCATTTGTTATTGCGTCCGTATCAGCCTATAAACTATGGCGAACTGAATTTAATACACGCATCTACCATTTTCACAAAAAAGCATTAACACTTAGTCTCATTGTTGGAGGAATATTTTCTTTATTAACCGCTATAAACGGACATGAATCCGCTCAATATTTGCATGAATATCAACCTGAAAAGCTCGCTGCAGCAGAAGGTTTATTTGAAACCCAATCTCATGCCCCTCTCGTCATCGGAGGATTTACTGACCGTGAAACCGAAGAGGTTAAGTACGCTATTCACATTCCTTGGGCACTTAGCTTTTTAGCAGGAAATAGCTTTGATACCGTTGTTAAGGGACTTAAAGAATGGCCAGAAGAAGAATGGCCTCCGCTTTTTGTTCACACCCTTTTCAATGGAATGGTAGGCATTGGATCTTTATTAATCTTATTACCTCTACTCGCTTTACTTTGGATGAAATTTTTAAAAAAAGACAAATATCCTCGTTGGATTCTTTCGACCTTTATTGCCTCTGGTCCTTTAGCAGTACTTGCGATTGAGTTTGGATGGATTTTTGCTTGTACAGGAAGACAACCTTGGACGATTTATCGCGTGCTGTCAACGGCAGATTCGGCGACAACAGCGACAAACTTAGGAGTATTGTTTCTAGCATTTGCAGCTGTATACGTCATTCTAGGAGTTTCAGTGGTATTTGTCCTTCTATATTATTTTAGAAAGAACACCGTTGCTGATGATTTACATCGAGCCGAACAAAAAGGTGTACCACTATATGGATCCAATACGTAACGAGGCACCATTTTAAATGGAGGAGTGAAAATAGATGACTGATGCATTACTAGCCATTACTGTGTTATGGGGATTTGTATTCATCTATGCTGTTATGGCAACCATGGACTTTGGTGCTGGATTTTGGTCTATGCTTTACTTCAATAGAACGCAGACAAAGGCTACTAACATTGCTAACCGATATCTGTCCCCCACATGGGAAGTAACCAACACATTTATTGTTGCTCTTGTTGTTGCTGTGTATAGTTTATTTCCATCCGCAGCTTATACGCTTGGGACCGTATTGCTTATTCCAGGCAGTATGATATTGCTTTTGCTCGCCTTACGAAGTGCGTTTCTCGTTTTCTCAAATATTGCATCTGAATATCGAAAACCACTAACATATATCTCTGGAATTACCGGTATTCTCATTCCTGGATTACTCATCAGCGTACTTCCGATTACACATGGGAACTATATAGATTTTTCAGATGGCCGTCAAACTCTTGATCTTATAAAGCTTTTTACCAGTGCAAATGAATACGCGTTTATCGGATTCGCAATAAGTTCCACTTTGTTTTTATCATCCTTATTGCTTGCGGACTATTCAAAAACAGCAGAAGAATATGAGGCCTATGCTGTATATCGAAGAGATGCGATTATTCTAGGGCCTATCTCTCTGGCAATGGCCGTTCTCATTATGTTCACGCTCCGAACAGAAGCACCTTGGCTTTACGAAAAAATGATGGATAATCTGGCGTTTTTAATCGCATCGGTTGTGTTTTTTGTCATTGGAGGGCTTGGTTTGTTTTTACCTTCTGTCACTGGGGGACCAAAGGGAATGCCTCGCCTTACTGTCATTGCAATTACTATTCAATACTTACTTGCTAGTCTTGTTTACGGACAAGCACACTTGCCTTACATTGTTTACCCAGAGGTAACCATTCAGAACGCCTTTACAGATCCGAATTCGTTCCGTGCTATTTTTGCAACCTACATTGCAGGTTTTGCCATTCTTTTCCCAGGTTTCTTCTATTTTTGGACTTTATTTATGAATGACAAAAGATATTTACAGCAAAAACCACCAGAAGAAACGAAGTCATAAGAAAAGCGCAAGCGCCTTGGTAAGCTCCGACAGACATAAGACGGAGACCGCAAGAGGTCCTGACCTCTGTAGGGCTTTGGCTTATGACCCCGAGGAGCTAGGCGCTGGAGCTAGACACTGTTCAAAGTTCAAACATATCTTTCTTATTCTTTTTTTAAAAATCGTGCCCGATAGTTGGTGTGAGACCAAATGAGGGCACGATTTTTTCTAATCATTATTTCGTAAAACTTTCCTCAAAAATCGTTACGTCTTTCAACCTTTTACGATTCATCTCAAAACCAATTCCAGGACCACTTGGAACATCAATCATTCCATTACGGACAATCACTTCAGGAGTTGTAATGTCCTCATCCCAGTATCGGCTGCTTGCCGAAATATCTCCGGCAATCGTGAAATTAGGTAGAGAAGCAATAGCGATGTTGTGTGCTCTGGAGATCCCAAATTCCAGCATTCCCCCACACCAGACGGGTACTCCTTTTTCCAAACAATAATCATGAATGTCCTTTACCGTTTGAATGCCGCCTACTCTGCCAGCTTTTATATTAATAACCCGGCAGCTCCCTAGCTCAATCGCTTTCTTTGCATCGTCAAAAGTTACAATACTCTCATCTAAACAAATCGGTGTTTGGAGCACTGACTGTAGCTTCGCATGCTCGACAATATCATCGTACCCTAATGGTTGTTCGATCATTAGCAATCCAAACTCATCAAGTGCCTTTAATCGATTGATATCCTTTAATGTATAGGCAGAATTTGCATCGGCCATTATTTGAACATGGGGAAAATGAGATCTGATTGATTGGATATAATCGTAATCATTTTGTGGAGAAATTTTTACCTTCACACGTTTGTAGCCGTTCTCAAGATTTCTTTCAATTTGTAAAAGTGTCTCTTTTATCGACTTGGCCCCAACCACTACTCCTGATGGAATTCTATCTTGAGATCCTCCAAGCAGGCTTGATAATGACTGATTTCTTCCCTTTGCATATAGATCCCAAATTGCCATCTCAAGACCTGCTTTGGCCATAAAGTTTCTCCGGAGTTTGTTAAAAATCGGAGTGACCTCACTCGGATGCTTAATGCGATAATGGAAGAGCAATGGGATAAAAAATTCTTTTAACATATGTAAGGAGGTTTGAACGGTCTCTTCCGTATACCACGGAGAGGAAAAGGCAACTACCTCCCCAAACCCAGACACTCCCTCCCGATTGATTACCTCTATTACAATCCCTTCTCGTTCATCCACCGTACCTAAATGAGTGGTAAACGGAGTCTTTAATTTCATGGAGATAACTGATAGCTTAATTCTCTCAATTCTCATTTGCGCCTCCGCCTTTTACCCATTCCTTCAAAATTCTTCTTAGAAGCTTATTAGACGCATTTCTTGGTAGCAGGTCAACGAACATGACCCTTTTAGGAACCTTGTATTTCGCTAACTTGGATGAAGAATATTGTATGATTTCTTGCTCTGTTATAGATGTATTCCTAACAACAACAAAGGCTACCGGTACTTGTCCCCATTCCTGATCTTCTACACCGATAACCCCCGCCTCTTGAATAGCAGGATGCCCTTGTAAAACTCCTTCGATTTCCGCAGGATAAATGTTTTCTCCACCTGAGATAATCAAGTCTGAACGGCGATCTTGGACGTATAAGAAACCTTCTTCATCGAGAAATCCTATATCCCCAGTTGCAAACCATCCATCCTTTAGGTGCGAAGCCTCTTTATTCAAATACCCTTTCGTGACATTCGGTCCTTTTACAAAGATTTCTCCAGATTCTAACGGTTGCTGTTCCAAACCATCAGAATCAACAATCTTTAACTGTGATGGAAAAAGTGCCTTTCCTGCCGAACCTAATTTGCTCAAGCTATATTCAGGTGCTAAAGTTACAAATTGAGAGGCCGTTTCGGTCATTCCGTACGTTTGATAAACAGGAACTTGTAGCTCCACACATCTTTCTAATAATGAAAGTGAAGCGGGTCCTCCTCCTAAAAGCATACAGCGAAAATGACTCGGTAACTGGCTATCCAAGTGATCTAGTAATCGTGAAAGCATCGTACTTACCACAGACATCGTTGTTACTTTCTCAGACTTTATAGCTTGTAACGTTTTTTCCACATCAAAGCTTTCATGCAAGACCATCTTCATTCCATAAATCACACTTCTCATTAAAATGGAATACCCACTAATATGAAAAAGGGGAACTGCACATAGCCACCCATCGCTATCTTGCAATCCAAGATTTAAGCTTGAACCGACTGCACTCCACCAATGATTTCCATACGTTTGCATAACTCCTTTAGGAGAACCCGTCGTTCCGGAAGTGTACATAAGTGAGCAAACCTCCTCTAAAGCTACTTCATTAACAAGAGGTGGCTCAAAAAATGGAGTTTGAAACAACTCATTTTTGTAGACGACACGTACATCTAATTGTTTTGCTTTTTCATCAAACATTGATTCCGTAATTAAACATGCTGTGTTTGAGTCCATCAGCTGATAATTTAGTTCTTCTGGAGTTAATCTTGTGTTAAGCAAGACCGCTTTTATACCAAGTAGCTGTAATGATAACAATATAACGACACTTTCGGAATGATTCGATAATAACAGTGCAACGTATTGCCCCTGTTTCATTCCATATGCATGCATTCGACCTGCTACATCGACACATTCGGCATATAGCTGTTGAAATGTGTAGCGTTTATCTTCAAATACCAACGCCGTTCGACTAGGTGTCAAAAATGCTCTCTTTTTAAGAAAATTCGGCATGACTTCTATTGACAATTTTTTCACCCTCTTCCTACTCACGTTATCAAATTGTTTTATTTTTTTCAATGTACTTGCTGTAGTACAACATAAATAAAAACCGAAGAACTTAATTCTTCGGCACGATGTTCCCTTCTTCTTCCTTATCAGTGAAACGGTCTAAAATGGTTATTGTATCCACAAGATGATTGTTAAATATTTGGCGCGCAACCGCTAATAGTTCGATGATCATCGGATCCTTTAGCGTGTAAATGACTTTATTACCTTCCTTTGTCCCTGACACAATATTTTTGGCTCGTAAAATCGTTAATTGCTGCGAAACAGATGATCCTTCGCTGCCGATGAGTGTTTGAATTTCATTTACGTTCTTATCCCCTTCGGCTAACAGTTCTAGAATGCGTATTCTTAATGGATGAGCCAAAGCCTTAAAAAACTCTGCTTTAAACTGTTGCATTTCTAAATTCAATCATTTCACTTCCTTGTTTCGTTACTAGAAGGTAGTAGGCTGTAGAACTTTCCCTTCAGTAGATTCGGCTTTTGATAGTTTGGTACACTCTCTGAAAGCAAAGTGTCTACATCCTAAACACTTATTTTTGTCCACCTGTTTTAACGCAAATTCAATCGCTTCCCCAGTGTGCTCAAAAAAGTGTTTGTGACCAATTTTGTCATATAGACCCGTTCGCATTAATACATTTTTTGGCTGCTCATTTATTCCTGATATGATAACTATACCATTTTTTGAAAAATGAGACACAATACTAGCTAAATTTGCTTCCCCCGTTGTATCCATAAGAGGCACCCTACTCATTCGTAACAATAATATAAGAGGTCGATAGTGAATCGTATCCATGATTGAAAATTCAAAGGTTTGAGCAGCCCCAAAAAAGAGGGGGCCTCCTACATTGTAGATACTAATTTGCGGGCAATCATGGGTATCCGTCACAACATGATTTTCTACTTTTGCATGCTTATGATGTAAATTAGGCAATGCTTTCGCAGTCGTAACAAGATCACTCATTCTTTTTGTAAATAAGATAGCGGCCAATATTAATCCGATTTCAACAGCAGTTGTTAAATTAACAAAGACAGTTAGTAAAAAGGTAACTACCAGAACGATGGAGTCAGTAGATCTTGTTTTTAGAATATGAGCAAATACCTTCCTTTCACTCATATTCCATGCAACCACCATTAATATCGGTGCCATACTAGCAAGTGGAATATAGGAAGCATATGGAGAAAAAAACAACAAAACTAGTAAACCGACAACCCCATGTATGATTCCAGATAAAGGGGAAACTGCTCCATTTTTAATATTGGTAGCTGTTCTTGCAATAGCCCCTGTTACCGGAATGCCTCCAAATAGTGGAGTAACTATATTTGCAATTCCTTGTCCGATCAATTCTTTATTACTGTTGTGACGGGTGTTTGTCATGCCATCTGCCACAACTGCCGAGAGCAACGATTCTATTCCTCCGAGCATAGCAATAACAAAGGCAGGTTTTAATAGAGTAAGGATCATTTCGATACTTACGTTTGGCAAATGTATGTGTGGTAATGAGTTCGGGATAGCACCGTATGCAGAACCAATCGTTTCAACCTGCCCAGGATAAAACCAGGTTGCTACCAAGGTTGATACAATCAAGCCCAGTAATGGACCTGGAACCTTAGGGGCTAACCTCGGTGAAAGGGCGATGATTAGTAAGCATACAACCGCAGTTAATACACTATAAAGATTCGTTGATTGAAAATGTGTAAAAATTTCTAGTAAATTACTAATTAATTCTTCATGCTTTTGAATTCCTACAAGTCCGAGAAAACTTGCAATTTGACCTGAAAAAATAGTAACAGCGATTCCCGATGTAAAACCAATAGTCACTGGTCTAGGAATGTATTTGATAAGTGAACCGATTTTAAAGATCCCCATAAAAAGGAGCATAATACCAGCTAAAAAACCTGCAATTAATAGATTTTCATATCCGTAAGTCATAACGATTCCAAATAGGATGGGAATAAAGGCTCCAGTTGGCCCCCCTATTTGAAATTTAGATCCTCCTAACAAGGAAATAAGGATTCCACCTACTATGGTCGAAACTATACCATATTCCGGTTTCACTCCTGAGGCAATTGCAAAGGCCATTCCAAGTGGAATAGCGATGACGCCAACAATAAGACCTGATAGTACATCTTTTGGAATACTACTTAACGAATAATTAGAAAATCTTTTATCACTTAACATGTTCACCCTTCTTATCCTTTAATTTGTATATCTGATTATTTGAATATACAATAATTATAAGTTGTTTTACAAGATGATTTTCAAAAAAAAAGAGCCTGGCTATGTATAAGCCAAGCTCTTTCTCTCAAACCTATCAAGGAAAACGAGGGAATTGACCGAAGTCTGGCTTGCGTTTTTCTTTAAACGCATCTCGCCCTTCCTTTGCTTCATCCGTTGTGTAATATAGGAGAGTTGCATCTCCAGCAAACTGTTGAATTCCAGCTAGTCCATCAGTATCTGCATTAAATGCTGCTTTCAAGAAACGAAGAGCAGTTGGGCTCTTATCAAGCATTTCTTCACACCATTTAATCGTTTCTTCCTCTACTTGTTCAAGAGGAACAACTGTATTTACTAGCCCCATATCAAGTGCTTCTTGAGCATTGTATTGACGGCATAAATACCAAATTTCTCGTGCTTTTTTATGTCCAACAATTCTTGCTAAATAGCCGGAGCCATATCCAGCATCAAAGCTACCCACTTTAGGACCTGTTTGTCCGAAGATAGCATTATCAGCAGCAATGGTTAAATCACAAACGATATGTAAAACATGTCCTCCACCAATTGCATATCCCTTTACCATCGCAACAACTGGCTTAGGAATAACACGAATCAAACGTTGAAGATCAAGAACATTTAAACGAGGGATTTCGTCTTCTCCAACGTATCCACCATGTCCGCGTACTTTTTGATCTCCACCTGAACAGAACGCTTGGTCTCCAGCTCCTGTTAAGACGATTACCCCTACATTGCGGTCGTCACGTGCATAAGCAAACGCATCAATTAATTCCATTACCGTCTTAGGACGAAATGCATTTCGCACTTCTGGACGATTGATGGTAATCTTTGCAATGCCATTATATGTTTCATACAGAATATCTTCGTAATTTCTTTGAGATACCCACTCAACTGTCATTGTGTTTTCCTCCTTTAATTAAGAATCGGATTTATTCGACAAAAACCCACTTACTATTGTACCAAATTTTTCAGGTTGTTCCACATGTATTGCATGACCACACCCATCAATATTTAACCACTTACTGTTTTTTAGACATTTTGACATCTTATCTGCGACGATAACAAATTTCTTGTCAATGGATCCCGTAAGCAATAATACTTCGCCTGAGTACTCATTTAGTTTTTCCCAATAGCTGGGTTGTGACCCTGTTCCCATTCCAATCAAGCTATTTGCCAATCCTTTAATAGAGTTTTGCTTTCTTTGCTCTTTTATTCGCTGTCTAATTACTGATGGTAATTTTTTTTGGCTTTCGAATAATGGGATATTGCCCCAATATTCAACAAACCAGTCTATTCCATTTTGTTTGATTTTATTGGCCAACTGTTGATCCTGTACGCTTCGACTACTTCTCTCTTCGTTCGTTACGAGTCCTGGAGAAGCACTTTCGAGTACAAGCTTACGTACAAAAGTTGGATTCACCAACGCAAATGCAAGTGCCACTCGACCTCCCATCGAATATCCAACCACATCTGCTTGATCTATATCTAAATAATGTAAAATATAACGTAAATCCTCTACCACTGACTTCATTTCATACCGTTCAATTAAATCCGGGGATGACGATCTTCCATGTCCAACAAGATCTATTTTAACGATTCTCGAGTTTATCTTTAACTCCTCTTCACATTCCGACCAAGTAGAGATGTCACCGGTAAATCCATGAAGTAAAACAACTGGAAAACCCTCTCCTGAAACTTCGACATGGTAGACTACCCCATTAACCTCAATATTCATCAGCTTTCGCCACGCAAATTCCGACTAATTTCCCGGGAAACATAATCCCACAAATTTCGATGCTCTTGTAGGTTTTCATCTCTTTTTGTCGGAACTTCAATAACTGATAATCCTTCTTTCGCCAACGTTTGCTCAAAAGAGGAAGTAAGCTCTACCCAAGTAGACACTCGGCTAAAGGTCCCACCGTACATAGTTACAACTGGTTCAAAATCAAGGTCTAAAGGAGTACCAAACAGTCGTTCAAAATGCTTTGGATGACTAGCTTGAGGAAGGAAGTTAAAAATCCCACCCCCATTGTTATTAATTACAATGACACGTAGATCTATATGATATAACTTAGAAGCTATTAGTCCGTTTAAATCATGGAAAAAAGTCAAATCTCCAAGTACTAAATACATTGGCTTGTGAACGGTGCCAGCACCTAGAGCAGATGAAATGACTCCATCAATACCGTTTGCACCACGATTTGCCATGATTCTAATGGACTTTTGATTATTATAGAAAAAAGTATCCACATCACGTATTGGCATGGAATTGCCAACAAACAAGGTAGCTCCATCAGGCAGCAATTCTACTAATTCAAAAAACAAACGACCCTCACTGAGGGATTCATTTTCCTTTACACGGAACAAAGATGTTTTCGTTATCTCGTTCATTTGTTGCCACTTTTCAACAAATATTGTATCCTGGTTTTCATTTAAAAGGGGGAGAAGAGATTCACAAAATTCTACTTCATCACAATAAACCATGTTTGTCGTTAATAAGGATGGGTCTCTCCAGCCTTCCCCGCCATCAACCACAAATTGAGGGACGTGTTCATTCTTTTTCATAAATAATGAAAATGCTTTTGAGATAGGCATCGCACCAAAGCGAATAATTATATCTGGTGCTAAATGACTTACGGCATCCTCATTTCTTAAAAATGTATCATAGCTATCTATAATATGTACAAACTCGTGTTTTCCACTTCGCAGCTGCGATAAAGGATCCGCAATAATCGGATACTGTAGCTTTGCAGCTAGCATAGTGATGGCTTTAGCAAAGGTGGGATTATCGATTTCGCCACAAACAATTAAGCCATTTGTATGTCCATTCAACACATTCGCAATGGATTTTAGTTGATCTTTATTCAGTGACAAATGCCCTTGTTCAATGTGAACATAACCATTTTCTCTCTCTGACATGACAAATATATTATCGCTTGTTAAATCAGGAACAAGAGGTTCACGAAGTGGAAAATTCAAATGAACGGGACCAGCTGGCGAAGATAAAGCGGTTGCAACAGCACGCCCAGCAACGGTGCGTGCATATCGAAGCATCTCTTTGGAGCCTTCCGGATGAGACATCTCGATAAACCATTTTACATGCTTTCCATATAAATTCACCTGATCCATTGCTTGTGGTGCACCAACATCACGAAGTTCATGTGGTCGATCCGCTGTGATGACCATGAGAGGTACCCTTGATAAATTCGCTTCAGCTATAGCAGGGAAATAATTCGCTGCTGCTGTTCCGGAAGTACATAACAAGACTGTTGGTTTTCGGGAAGCCTTGGCCATCCCCAACGCAAAAAAGGCTGCTGATCTTTCATCTACATGAATATGAAGACGAAGATCAGGATGTTCAGCCATAATCATTGCAATAGGAGTGGACCTTGACCCTGGGCTAACAACAACATCTTTTACTCCTGCATGTTTTAGTTCTGCTACAAAAGAAGCAATATATTTCGTTAATGCTTGCTGGTGATTCATTACTATTTCCCCCTTAAGGCAGAAAGCATAGGACGAAACTTGATATTCGTCTCCTGATACTCACTGTCTACGTTCGAATCCTTAACGATTCCACAACCGGCAAATAAAGAAGCCTCGTTTCCTTGTAATAAGCCTGAACGTATCGCAACCGCAAATTCCCCATTGCCTTCAAAATCAATCCAACCGATCGGTGCGGCATACATTCCTCTATCTAAGTCTTCCATTGTCCGGATGCTCTCTACTGCTTCTTTTCTTGGTAACCCACCTAAAGCAGGTGTTGGATGAAGCAGGTTCACAAGCTGAAGCAACGAACTTTCCTCATCAGCAATTCCAACCACTGGTGTGTATAAGTGCTGGATATGCTTATTTTTCAACAACTGTGGGTGTGAGGGAATTCGTACTTCATGGCATACCTTTTCCATTGCTTCTTTAATCATATCAACAACAAATTGATGTTCATTTAAGTTTTTTTCATCACATAGAAGCTCATTACCTAATAGCTCGTCTTCTTTTAAAGTCTTCCCTCTAGCAATGGAACCGGCCAAACAGGTCGAGTACACAGTGTTTTTTACCTTCTTTACTAATCTTTCTGGTGATGCTCCAATAAAACAGTCACCTTTCGATTCAAAGGCAAAAACAAAACTATCTCTCTGTTCCTCTAAAAGATTCATAATCACGGGCTCTACTGGGATCTGCTCCTCAAACTGAAGTCTTAGCTCTCTTGCAAGCACGACCTTTTTCATGGTCCCTGCCTTTAATAATTCTACTACCTCGCTCACACGTTTCTTCCAATTTTCAGGATGGACTTCATTTACATGTGATAGGTTGGACAAACGTGGCATTGATTCCTTTTCAATTTTACTGAATAACGCTTTTCTTTCTTGTTCAGCTACCTCATACAATGTATCATCATCTTCGGCCGAACAAAGAAGGTTAGTCGTTAAATAGTATTCTCCTTTTATTACACTTACTAGGTATTTGGGTATGTGGAAAAGAGAATGTGGAAACTGTGCCCAAAGGTCGGTTTTCTCTTTTAATGGATCAAAGGAAAATCCTCCGAACATTATTGGTCCTGTAGCTGTTTGTTTCTCTTTCATTAGCATGATGCTATTATTCATAAGCTCTTGCCATTGCTTCTCCACATGAAAAAAGCGGCCAGAAGCCTGATCCGATTGTATTTCTTTACATATTCCAATGCCAATCATAACTACTTCATCAGAGGGATCTTTCCAAAAAAAGCGTTCGCCAACAAATTGGTCTCTTCCAGCTGCAAACACGGACAGAGGCTGAACCGGATGAACCCTTTGGACTTCGCTAACTAATACGGGCATTGAAAGCTTCCGTGCTCTCTCGATTGCTTCAATGATCCCTTCTTTAAGCTCCGTATTCTGAATGGTAACCAAATTCGTACAACTCCTGTTAAATAACGTTATAAACTTATTTTAAGATACACCTCAATCCAAGATCATGTCAACAAAAGGAACCTTGAAAAACCTATATCTTTCCTTATTATAAGCTATTTCTATCTATTTTGAGATATTATGCCCTTAAATGTCTTTCCTGCACAAAAAATTATCGTAGAAAATTTGGAAATGGTCTCCTCCATTAGGGAGGAAAATTTAATTGACACACTCCTTCGTTTTTCCTACACTTGAATTTGGATATGAATTATTTTAAACTTATATAGTTTTGACAAATAAATATAGAAATGGGGAGAGGTACGATGCAACCACAAATGCAAACGGGTCCTTCGCCTACTTTTAAGGGGAAAAATTGGAGAGTCTGGTGGCAACTTACACGACCACATACGTTAACAGCTGCCTTTGTTCCAGTATTATTAGGAACCGCATTAGCCTTACCATTAACATCTATTGATCTTGGTTTATTTACCGCCATGCTTATCGCTTGCTTACTTATTCAGGCAGCAACAAATATGTTTAATGAGTATTATGATTTCAAACGTGGTCTTGATAATGAGCACTCTGTCGGTATAGGTGGCGCCATTGTTCGTGAAGGAATTCAACCAGCGACTGTCATGAAAATAGCTCTTAGCCTTTATGGTATTTCCATGCTGCTAGGAGTATATATTTGTATGAATTCTAGCTGGTGGCTAGCTGCCATTGGTCTAGTTTCAATGACAGTTGGTTATTTATACACGGGAGGACCTATTCCGATTGCGTACACACCTTTTGGAGAAATCTTTGCAGGGTTCTTTATGGGAATGCTCATTATACTGATTGCCTTTTATATTCAAACAGGTTTTATTACTATGATTAGTGTATTAATATCTGTACCTATTGTCATAACAGTAGGTGCCATTCTACTTGCCAATAATATACGTGACCATGATGGTGATAAAGAAAATGGAAGAAAAACATTAGCGATCCTACTGGGTCAAAAGAGAGCCATCATTCTTTTAGCAGGAATGTTCATTGTCTCTTATGCATGGGTGTTTACTCTTATTGGTTTGGACTATGCTTCTGCTTGGTTAGCGATTGTGCTACTAAGCTCACCAAAGGCAATAAAGGCGATTAAAGGATTCATAGGAAAAACAAAACCCGTTCAAATGGTGCCAGCCATGATAGCGACAGCCCAAACAAATACGATATTTGGATTTTTGTTATCAATTGGACTATTTTTAGGGCATTTCTTAAACAATTAGACAAAAGAGGAGACCAAAATTGGTCTCCTCTTTATTATTACCTTACTTTGCCTTTTACAGGAGAGATACTCCAAATGTCATCCGCATACTGCTGTATGGTTCGGTCACTTGAGAAAAAACCTGAATTGGCTATATTTGCTAAACTCATCTTTAACCATTTATTTTGATCAGTATAGGCCTTCCCTACTTCTCTTTGGGCTTCCACATAAGATGAGAAATCACGCAAAACAAAGTACTGGTCATTTTCCATTAATAACGAATCATGGATCGGCTCAAACTCATTATCAAGATCACCAAAATATCCGTTCGTTAACTGATCTACAACCTGGCGAATACGTTTATCATGGTGATAATAGTCGACAGACGTATAGCCACCATACTGGTAATAATTCATTACTTCTTCCGCTGTTAATCCAAAAATAAATATATTGTCATCGCCAACATGTTCCTTGATCTCAATGTTAGCTCCATCAAGCGTACCTAGGGTAATCGCACCATTCATCATGAACTTCATATTACCTGTTCCCGAGGCTTCTTTACTAGCAGTCGAAATTTGTTCACTCACATCTGATGCAGGAAAGATTTCTTCAGCTAATGATACACGGTAGTTTTCAAGAAACACTACTTTCAATTGATCAGATACCGTTTTATCATTATTTATTTTTTCTGCAATGGTGTTAATGAGTTTAATAATCTTCTTTGCATAGTAATAACCTGGTGATGCTTTCGCTCCAAACAAGAATGTTCTTGGATACATATGAAAGCTTGAATCTTCTTTTAAACGATTATACAAATACATAATATGAAGAACATTTAAGAGTTGTCGTTTATAAGCATGCAATCTCTTTACTTGAACATCAAATATAGATAGTGGATCAACGACAATACCTGTCTTTGCTTTAATTTTTTCTGCAAGTGATTTCTTATTATTCAGCTTGATCTCATTCAACTGCTCTAAAAATGCAGAATCTTGTTGGAAAAACTGAAGCTCTTTTAAATGCTCCGGGTGATTGATCCACTTCGTACCAATTCCCTCATTGATCAAATTCGTCAGTTTTGGATTGGATTTAATCAGCCAACGTCTATGGGTAATCCCATTTGTTTTATTATTAAACTTCTCAGGAAATACTTGGTAAAATTGGTTCATCTCTCTTTGTTTTAAAATTTCCGTATGAATGGCTGCCACTCCATTCACACTGTATGAACCAACAATCGCCAAATGAGCCATCTTTACTTGGTCATGAGCAATGATTGCCATATCCTCGATTTTCCGCCAATCTCCTGGATACTGCTTCCATAGGTCTTGGCAAAATCTCTCGTTTATTTCATTTACAATCATAAATATTCTTGGGAGCAACGGTTGAAAAATACGAACCGGCCATTTTTCTAAAGCTTCTGCTAAGGTTGTATGATTCGTATATGAAATGGTATTCGTAGTAATATGCCAAGCTTCTTCCCAGCTCATCCCTTCCTCATCAATTAGTACCCTCATTAATTCGGGGATGGCTAACACAGGATGCGTATCATTTATATGAAGACCCACATATTTATGAAAATCTATTAAACTAGCATGTTGTTTTCGATAAGATCTCACAATCGAACGAATGCTTGCAGAGACAAGGAAATACTGCTGCTTTAAACGTAAAATCTTTCCTTCATCATGGGTATCATCGGGATATAAAAACTCTGAGATAAGCTCCGTATCGCGCTTATATTTCATAATATCTCGATTCATTGGGTACGGCGTCGTTTCGGCACTCCATAGACGCAACGTGTTAACAGTATCCGTTTGATAACCTACCACTGGAAGGTCATAGGGTACGGCCATCACCGTTTCCGCTTCAAGATGACGAAATTCTAGCTTTCCATTATTATTTATCGCTTCGACCCTTCCCCAGAAAGGAACATCTACTGCTAGATCGGCTTTCCTTACTTCCCACACATGACCATGACGAAGCCATTGCTCGGGTAATTCTACTTGATATCCATCTACGATTTTCTGCTCAAATAAGCCATGTTTATAGCGAATACCACATCCATGACCCGGAAGATCTAGAGTAGCAAGGGAATCCATGAAGCAGGCTGCGAGACGTCCTAAGCCGCCATTACCAAGTGCTGCATCTGCTTCCATTTCCTCTAAGTCACTAAGTTCAATGCCTAGCTCCTTTAATCCCTCTTCCACTATATGATCAATTCCTAAGTTAAGGAGGTTATGCCTTAAAAGCTTTCCAAGCAGAAATTCAATTGATAAGTAATAAATTTGTTTTTCTTTCTCAGCTCGATAACTTTCATTTGTCTTGATCCAGTTTGAGCTTACATATTCACGGATCATAATTCCTAAAGTATGATAGTGATCTCTCTTCGTACTTTCTTGAAAGCTTTTTCCACAAGTCATTTCGAGACGTTGTAAAAACGTTTCCGTGAACATTTCTTTATTAGAAAACATGAGTTTCACTCCTGGATATAAGTTCAGCATATAATTGATTGTACTTAAACGCAGACTGTGCCCAGCTGTTATCAATACTCATTGTATGCTTAACAAGATTATTCCAAACCCTATCATTTTCGTAAAAATGGATGGCACGTTTAATGGTATACAACATATCATGCGCATTAAAATTCTTGAAGGAGAAACCATTCCCTTCTCCTGAGAATTCATCATATGCCGTTACCGTGTCATTTAGACCCCCTGTTTCTCGAACGATAGGCAGAGTGCCATATCTCATCGCAATCATTTGGCCTAACCCACATGGTTCAAATTTTGAAGGCATGAGAAAAAGATCAGCACCCGCATAAATTTGATGAGCTAGACCTTCATCAAAACCAATATATGCTTTAAATCGATCTGGATACTCCCGCTCCATGTCTCGAAAGAAATTTTCAAACTCGTCATCCCCCGTTCCAAGAATGAGGAATTGAATCGGCTCTGCCATAATTTCATTAAACACATGTTTAACAAGCTCTAATCCTTTTTGTTTTGTTAAACGTGTGACCATAACCATTAATGGAATTTGTGAAGCCTGTGGCAAGCCAAATCGTTCTTGAATGGCCTTTTTATTTACTAGCTTATGGTTACGATGATTTGCATCGTAAGTTTTCACAAGAAACGAATCCTTCTCTGGATTATAAAATTCATCATCAATTCCATTTAGAATTCCTTCTAGATCACTTACACGACTTCTTAACAATCCATCCAGCTTTTCTCCATAGTACTCCGTTTGTATTTCGTCCATATATGTTGGACTAACGGTAGTAATTCGATCAGACGCAATAAGTGCTGCTTTCATAAAATTTATATTTCCATAAAACTCAAGCTGATCGGTATTAAAATATGAATCATCTAAATCAAATAAATCCTTTAAAGCATCCTTAGGCATAATACCTTGGAATCCAAGATTATGAATGGTAAATACCGTTCGCATAAAACCATAGCCGTTTTTCTTTTGATACTCTGTTTTTAGCAAGAAAGGAATCATTCCAGTATGCCAATCATGGCAATGAATCACATCTGGATAGTAATCTAACATCCGAATCGCTTCTAGTACGGCTCGGTTAAAAAAGGCAAACCGTTCACCATCGTCAAAATACCCGTACAGAGAATCTCTCTTAAAATAGTATTCATTATCTATAAAATAATAAGTGATTCCATCGTGTATATACTCTTCAATACCACAAAATTGGTCTCTCCAACCAACACTCACAATAAACTCATGTTTTTTTGTCATCTTTTCACGTATTGCTTGAGGAATGGTACCGTATTTCGGCATCATTACTCTTACATCAGTACCAAGTCTTTTCAACTCTTTTGGTAAAGATCCTGCTACATCTGCTAACCCTCCGGACTTAACGAAAGGTACACATTCCGAAACTGCGAATAAAACTTTCACGAATTCATCAACGCCCCTTGTATTGTTCCTTTACGAACCACATATGGTAATTCCTTTGTTCCATACATCATCGTTCCATTATTTACCTTAACATCTTTATCTAAAACTACAGAGTCTAAAACGCAATTTTCACCGATTTGACATTTTTGCATGATGATGCTGTTTTTTATAACAGATCCCTTGCCAATTTTTACAGCACGAGAAATAATGCTATTTTCAACCGTTCCTTCAATTAAGCACCCATTGGCAATTACTGAATTTTTCACCGTAGCTCCTGTAAAATACCTAGTAGGTGGCTCATCCTTTACTTTTGTATATACTGGTTGATTCTTTAAAAATAGTTCCTTCCAAATGGATGGATTTAATAGCTTCATACTTTCATTAAAATACGTAGTCATTGAGTCAATCATAACTGCGTATCCTTTGAAATCATAATGGCATTGACGATATGGACTGTTAATATCTGTCACAACATCTCTCATACAAGTGTATCCTGTTTCCTCTCTTGTCTCGAAAAGTTCTACTAAAAGAGATTTTTTTATTAAAAACATATGAAGAGACCGTCCGTCTTTTCTTACTTCTGTAATATCGCAGCCGCTCTTGATATGCCAATCAAGAATAGGTTCAAAATTCATACTACAGACAGTAAAGCAGTTTGAGATGAGGGCGTACTGTTGGTTACTACGATCAAAGAAATCTTTATTTGCAGCAAAATGATTAAATGAAGTTATTTCTTTTTCTTCTGCAGGGGCAGGAAAAAAGAATAACCCATCACGCTTTCGATTTAAATCCCAATCCTTCCCAGATCCCAAATGATCCATTAAAGAACGATATTGATTCTTTGGAAAAATTGCCACACTCTTTATTCCAGAATTGACCATGTTTGAAAGAATAAAATCTATTAATCGATAACGTCCTCCAAATGGTACTGCAGCTAATGAACGATGTTGGATTAGATCCTCTAATCCTTTTTGATATGTTGTTGCATCAATTACTCCAAGCAGCTTTCTATCCATCTTACCCCTCATCTCCTCTGTTATTTGTTCTCTTTTCTCTGTATTTTAAAGGGATTGAAGCATATCCTCTGTTACTAACACAATATCATCATCCGCATCTGGCAAAGCACGAATAATTGTTCCATCTGGTATAACCATTTCTGACGGGACAATTGCCTTTTCAATAAACACATTTTTTCCAATCACTGCATCAGGCATGATAACTGATTCTTTAATAAGAGCTCCTTTTTCAACCTTTACTCCTTGAAAAAGAACCGACTTCTCAACCTCTCCTTCAATCACACAACCCTCGTTGATAAGTGAATCAACGACGAGTGCGTCATTTGATATAAACTGTGGTGGTTGATTTGGGTTAACTGAATAAATTCTCCAAGTGTAATCAAATAAATCCAATCCACACGTATCATCTAGGAGGTCCATATTTGCTTCCCAAAGACTACGTACAGTCCCAACGTCCTTCCAATAACCACTAAACGGATAAGCAAATAATTTCTTCTGGTCTGATAGTAAAGTCGGTAGAATATCCTTACCGAAATCATGACTTGAGTCTGGAAGATCAGCATCCTTTTCCAAATATTCTTTTAGGACAGACCATTTAAAAATGTATATCCCCATAGAGGCAAGATTATTTTTCGGATTCGCAGGTTTTTCATCAAATTCGACAACCTTCATATCGCTATCAGTATTTAAAATACCAAATCGACTCGCTTCATTCCAAGGCACTTCAATGACTGAGATTGTAGCATCAGCACCTCTAGCAATATGGAAATCTAGCATTAACTCATAGTTCATTTTGTAAATATGGTCTCCAGATAGAATAAGTACGTATTCCGGATCATATTGAACTAAATAGTTTAAATTTTGATAGATGGCACAAGCGGTACCTGTATACCATCTCATCTCCTTGGACTCACTATAAGGTGGAAGAACAGTCACACCACCATTTTTTCGATCCAAGTCCCATGCACTTCCAATTCCAATATACGAGTTTAACACTAGTGGTTGATACTGAGTAAGAACACCCACCGTATCAATTCCTGAGTTCGTACAATTGCTCAAGGTAAAGTCAATGATTCGGTACTTCCCTCCAAACGGTACAGCTGGTTTTGCTAAATTTGAAGTCAAGGAATGTAACCTACTTCCTTGCCCTCCTGCTAACAGCATAGCTACGCACTTCTTCTTTGCCATTTCCTTTTCTCTCCTTTCGATGTTTAACGGGACGCAATATAGAAACCCCAAATGGAGGTATCCTCATCATGATGTGATGCTCTCTTCCATGAAAATTTTCATCAATCGTTTCTATTGGCTTTTTATTTATTACACCGGATCCTCCAAAATCAGCCGCATCTGTATTTAATATTTCTCGATACGTTCCCTCTTTTGGAACACCGATTTTATAATCTTCATACGTCTTTTCTGTAAAATTACACACAATGACCAATGGTTCTCCATCTTCCCCTTTTCTAACAAAAGAGAAAATCGATTGATCACGGTTATTTACATCAATCCATTCAAATCCTTCATGTAAATGATCAAGTTCATATAAAGGTTTATTTCGCTTATACACCTTGATCAATTCTTTAACAAACTGATTCATTTTCCCATGCATCTCATAATCTAATAAATGCCAATCCAGTTCTTCTTCATCTTTCCATTCAGAGAACTGACCTAGCTCAAATCCCATGAATAGAAGTTTTTTTCCTGGGTGTCCAAACATATATGCTAATAAAAGCCTTAATTGTGCAAATTTCTGCCAATAATCTCCTGGCATTTTATCAAGTAATGATTTCTTTCCATGAACGACTTCGTCATGCGAAAATGGAAGGACATAATTCTCCGAAAATGCATACAGAAGGGAGAAGCTGACTTTATCGTGAAATTGTGAGCGTTCATTTGAACTTTTTTCCATATAGGAAAGCATGTCGTTCATCCAGCCCATATTCCATTTGTAGTTAAAACCTAATCCACCGTAGTGAGTTGGGGAAGTTACCTGTGGCCAATCAGTAGAGTCTTCAGCAATCATCAAAAGCTGTGAATCATATTGATATACAATTTGATTTAACTTCTTTAAAAATCCAATACCAAACTCATTTACTCTTTGACCATCTGAATTAGGCCAATAAATGATATTTGAAACCGCATCTACGCGAAATCCGTCCACATGAAAGTATTCCATCCAAAACAATGCATTAGAAATTAAGAAACTCTGTACCTCTGTTTTACTTAAGTTAAAATTGGCAGTCCCCCAAGTAAAATTTTCACGATCAACTTCTGTTTCATATTCATAAACCCAAGATCCATCAAATCGATGTAACCCATGTGCGTCCTTACAGAAATGACCTGGAACCCAATCCATAATTACACCAATATGATTTTGATGACATTGATCAATAAAATACATCAGATCATGAGGTGTTCCGTAACGACTAGTAACGGAAAAATACCCTGTTCCTTGGTAACCCCAAGAAATATCTAGAGGATGTTCCACTAGTGGCAATAGTTCTATATGAGTAAATCCATGTTCAATTACGTAAGGAATAACCTCATCTGCTAATTCACGATACGTTAAAAAGCTACCGTCCTCTTTCTTTTTCCATGATCCAACATGCATCTCATAAATAACAGTAGGACTTGAATACACTTTGTTTTTCTCTTTTTTCTGAAGCCATTTATGATCGTTCCATTGGTAACCATCTAAGGAGTAACATATGGAAGCTGTTTTTGGCCGTTCTTCAGAGAAAAAGGCATAGGGATCAGATTTCAATAAAACTTCTCCAGTGGATGTATGAATTTCATATTTATAAAGGCAGCCCGTTAAATCCTGCTCAACAATGAGCATCCATACACCTTCATCATTCACCTTTTTAAATTCGTAACCACTTCCATTCCAATTGTTTAAATTACTAGCCAGAGATACTTGTTTTGCGTTGGGTGCCCACACACAAAATCTTGTGCATTTCTTTTCATCAATTGTAAGAACATGAGCACCAAACAGACGATGGCATTCAAAGAAATTCCCCTCATGAAATAAATGCAGCTGGTATTCAGTTGGATGAATCAAATCCAAAATCATTCTACTCCCTACCTATTCATTAGTTTTGTGCATTACTTTAACTGTATAATTCTCGCCGCTCTTTCAAATCCCTTTTTAATTTTTCTGACAATTAATTGTCCATTTCGACAAAATTATCTAATAGGTAAATGATTTCGACAGCATTCATCCCTTTAACGCAGCAAACTGCAAAAAATGATAGAAATTATTTTTTAATAGATAATAAATTTTATGATGCAGATATAGAGATATATGCTAATTATTTAGCTTAAATGAATAAAATATGTATTTTGAATTATGAAATAATTGAGATTTGAATAATATATTCAGAAGGATTTCTTTATGTGATGAGGTAGTTTTTATGAAGAAAAATGAAAGGGTTTTCATATATTTGTCGAATTTTGGAAATGTTAAATGAAGTTTGAGGGTATTTGATATAAGAGGTAATAGAGTAGTTTGTGGAGGTATACGAGGACCTAGAAAATCAGAAAAAAAAAGAAAAAAAAAAAAACATTGAACATTTGTTCAATGTTTTTATGACCCCTACGGGATTCGAACCCGTGTTACCGCCGTGAAAGGGCGGTGTCTTAACCGCTTGACCAAGGGGCCATATGGCGGAGAAGGAGGGATTTGAACCCTCGCGCCGGTTACCCGACCTACACCCTTAGCAGGGGCGCCTCTTCAGCCTCTTGAGTACTTCCCCATATGGCTCCACAGACAGGACTCGAACCTGTGACCGTTCGGTTAACAGCCGAATGCTCTACCAACTGAGCTACTGTGGAATAATAGTAAATTATTTTACTATCCTTAAAAACTATGGTGGGCCTAAATGGACTCGAACCATCGACCTCACGCTTATCAGGCGTGCGCTCTAACCAGCTGAGCTATAGGCCCTTATTTGGAGCGGGTGATGAGAATCGAACTCACGACATCAGCTTGGAAGGCTGAGGTTTTACCATTAAACTACACCCGCTTAAAATTTATGGGGCGACTGATGGGAATTGAACCCACGAATGCCGGAACCACAATCCGGTGCGTTAACCACTTCGCCACAATCGCCATAATTATATTTAAATATAAATGGTGGCTCAGGACGGAATCGAACCGCCGACACAAGGATTTTCAGTCCTTTGCTCTACCGACTGAGCTACTGAGCCACTTAATGGCGGTCCCGACCGGGATCGAACCGGCGATCTCCTGCGTGACAGGCAGGCATGTTAACCGCTACACCACGGGACCAAAGTTTTTCTCCAGTTTCCCTGAAAATAACTTTTAATTGCGGGGACAGGATTTGAACCTGCGACCTTCGGGTTATGAGCCCGACGAGCTACCAGACTGCTCCACCCCGCGACGATATTAAGAGAAAAAACTATATTGCACATGCTCTAAGAGAGTAATGACTGTCCCGATCTCAGGAAGCTAATCAAGCAGCAGATCGATCGGTACAACTCGCAGATTTTCGATGAAGTAACGCTCGTTGCTCCACCCCGCGACAATATTATTTTTTAAAAAATGGAGGAGGTAGAGGGATTCGAACCCCCGCGCGGTATGACCCGCCTGTCGGTTTTCAAGACCGATCCCTTCAGCCGGACTTGGGTATACCTCCAACATATTATAAATGGTGGACCTTGTAGGACTCGAACCTACGACCGGACGGTTATGAGCCGTCTGCTCTAACCAGCTGAGCTAAAGGTCCAATAAATAATTAAACCTGAGTTAATAGTTTTGGTAGCGGCGGAGGGGATCGAACCCCCGACCTCACGGGTATGAACCGTACGCTCTAGCCAGCTGAGCTACACCGCCAAAGTTAATTTAAAATAGATGTTTTACTACACTACGTTCCATGAATTATTGAAGATTATTTTCACTACACTACTTTCCGTGAAAAAATCTTGGTGGAGCCTAGCGGGATCGAACCGCTGACCTCCTGCGTGCAAGGCAGGCGCTCTCCCAGCTGAGCTAAGGCCCCATAAATATCGAGTTAGTGGTCGGGAAGACAGGATTCGAACCTGCGACCCCTTGGTCCCAAACCAAGTGCTCTACCAAGCTGAGCTACTCCCCGATTAAATCTAGTATGGCGCGCCCGAAAGGAGTCGAACCCATAACCTTCTGATCCGTAGTCAGACGCTCTATCCAATTGAGCTACGGGCGCATATAAAGATACTTTGCTTCGTAAAAAGCATTGGTGCCGAGGACCGGAATCGAACCGGTACGGTAGTCACCTACCGCAGGATTTTAAGTCCTGTGCGTCTGCCAGTTCCGCCACCCCGGCAAAAGAAGTTCTGGAGCGGAAGACGGGATTCGAACCCGCGACCCCAACCTTGGCAAGGTTGTATTCTACCACTGAACTACTTCCGCATATGGTAAGTTATTTTGCTATCGCAAAAAACTTTGGTGCGGGTGAAGGGAGTCGAACCCCCACGCCTTGCGGCGCTAGATCCTAAGTCTAGTGCGTCTGCCAATTCCGCCACACCCGCATAATGAAAGGTTATATTACTTAAGAAAAATGGTGAGCCATGAAGGACTCGAACCTTCGACCCTCTGATTAAAAGTCAGATGCTCTACCGACTGAGCTAATGGCTCGTACAAATGGTGCCGGTGAGAGGACTTGAACCCCCAACCTACTGATTACAAGTCAGTTGCTCTACCAATTGAGCTACGCCGGCTTAAAAACTATAAATATTTTCACTTCGTGAAAAAACTATGGTGGAGGATGACGGGATCGAACCGCCGACCCCCTGCTTGTAAGGCAGGTGCTCTCCCAGCTGAGCTAATCCTCCATTACCGCCTGGCGACGTCCTACTCTCACAGAGGGAAACCCTCAACTACCATTGGCGCTGAAAAGCTTAACTTCCGTGTTCGGTATGGGAACGGGTGTGACCTTTTCGCTATCGCCACCAGACTATTTATGCGACACTATTTATTATAATAGTTTTCCGCAATTTTTCAAGAGAAATTTTTAACCATTCTCTCAAAACTAGATAATATTTGAAGAAGAAGAAATACGTTTCATCTTACATTTGGTTAAGTCCTCGATCGATTAGTATCAGTCAGCTCCACACGTCACCGCGCTTCCACCTCTGACCTATCAACCTGATCATCTTTCAGGGATCTTACTAGCTTGCGCTATGGGAAATCTCATCTTGAGGGGGCTTCATGCTTAGATGCTTTCAGCACTTATCCCTTCCGCACATAGCTACCCAGCGATGCCTTTGGCAAGACAACTGGTACACCAGCGGTGCGTCCATCCCGGTCCTCTCGTACTAAGGACAGCTCCTCTCAAATTTCCTACGCCCACGACGGATAGGGACCGAACTGTCTCACGACGTTCTGAACCCAGCTCGCGTACCGCTTTAATGGGCGAACAGCCCAACCCTTGGGACCGACTACAGCCCCAGGATGCGATGAGCCGACATCGAGGTGCCAAACCTCCCCGTCGATGTGGACTCTTGGGGGAGATAAGCCTGTTATCCCCGGGGTAGCTTTTATCCGTTGAGCGATGGCCCTTCCATGCGGAACCACCGGATCACTAAGCCCGACTTTCGTCCCTGCTCGACTTGTAGGTCTCGCAGTCAAGCTCCCTTGTGCCTTTACACTCTACGAATGATTTCCAACCATTCTGAGGGAACCTTTGGGCGCCTCCGTTACTTTTTAGGAGGCGACCGCCCCAGTCAAACTGCCCACCTGACACTGTCTCCCACCCCGATCAGGGGTGAGGGTTAGAATTTCAATACAGCCAGAGTAGTATCCCACCGACGCCTCCACCGAAGCTAGCGCTCCGGCTTCTCAGGCTCCTACCTATCCTGTACAAGCTGTACCAAAATTCAATATCAGGCTACAGTAAAGCTCCACGGGGTCTTTCCGTCCTGTCGCGGGTAACCTGCATCTTCACAGGTACTATAATTTCACCGAGTCTCTCGTTGAGACAGTGCCCAGATCGTTACGCCTTTCGTGCGGGTCGGAACTTACCCGACAAGGAATTTCGCTACCTTAGGACCGTTATAGTTACGGCCGCCGTTTACTGGGGCTTCGATTCAGAGCTTCGCGTAAGCTAACCCCTCCTCTTAACCTTCCAGCACCGGGCAGGCGTCAGCCCCTATACTTCGCCTTGCGGCTTCGCAGAGACCTGTGTTTTTGCTAAACAGTCGCCTGGGCCTATTCACTGCGGCTCTTCTGGGCTATTCACCCTGAAGAGCACCCCTTCTCCCGAAGTTACGGGGTCATTTTGCCGAGTTCCTTAACGAGAGTTCTCTCGCTCACCTTAGGATTCTCTCCTCGCCTACCTGTGTCGGTTTGCGGTACGGGCACCTGTTACCTCGCTAGAGGCTTTTCTTGGCAGTGTGGAATCAGGAACTTCGGTACTATATTTCCCTCGCCATCACAGCTCAGCCTTATGATCACGGGATTTGCCTCGCGATCAACCTAACTGCTTGGACGCGCATATCCAACAGCGCGCTTACCCTATCCTCCTGCGTCCCCCCATCACTCAAACGGTAATTTGGTGGTACAGGAATATCAACCTGTTGTCCATCGCCTACGCCTTTCGGCCTCGGCTTAGGTCCCGACTAACCCTGAGCGGACGAGCCTTCCTCAGGAAACCTTAGGCATTCGGTGGATGGGATTCTCACCCATCTTTCGCTACTCATACCGGCATTCTCACTTCTAAGCGCTCCACCAGTCCTTCCGGTCTAGCTTCAACGCCCTTAGAACGCTCTCCTACCACTGACATCTAAGATGTCAATCCACAGCTTCGGTGATACGTTTAGCCCCGTTACATTTTCGGCGCGGAGTCACTCGACCAGTGAGCTATTACGCACTCTTTAAATGGTGGCTGCTTCTAAGCCAACATCCTGGTTGTCTAAGCAACTCCACATCCTTTGCCACTTAACGTATACTTTGGGACCTTAGCTGGTGGTCTGGGCTGTTTCCCTTTCGACTACGGATCTTATCACTCGCAGTCTGACTCCCATGGATAAGTCTTTGGCATTCGGAGTTTGTCTGAATTCGGTAACCCGATGAGGGCCCCTAGTCCAAACAGTGCTCTACCTCCAAGACTCTTACTACATGAGGCTAGCCCTAAAGCTATTTCGGAGAGAACCAGCTATCTCCAAGTTCGATTGGAATTTCTCCGCTACCCACACCTCATCCCCGCACTTTTCAACGTGCGTGGGTTCGGGCCTCCATCCAGTGTTACCTGGACTTCACCCTGGACATGGGTAGATCACCTGGTTTCGGGTCTACGACCACATACTAAAGCGCCCTATTCAGACTCGCTTTCGCTACGGCTCCGTCTTTACAACTTAACCTCGCATGTAATCGTAACTCGCCGGTTCATTCTACAAAAGGCACGCTATCACCCATTAACGGGCTCTAACTACTTGTAGGCACACGGTTTCAGGATCTCTTTCACTCCCCTTCCGGGGTGCTTTTCACCTTTCCCTCACGGTACTGGTTCACTATCGGTCACTAGGTAGTATTTAGCCTTGGGAGATGGTCCTCCCTGCTTCCGACGGAATTTCACGTGTTCCGCCGTACTCAGGATCCACTCAAGAGGGAACGAAGTTTCAACTACAGGGTTGTTACCTTCTATGACTGACCTTTCCAGATCGATTCGTCTACTTCATTCCTTTGTAACTCCGTATAGAGTGTCCTACAACCCCAAGAGGCAAGCCTCTTGGTTTGGGCTAATCCCGTTTCGCTCGCCGCTACTCAGGGAATCGCGTTTGCTTTCTCTTCCTCCGGGTACTTAGATGTTTCAGTTCCCCGGGTCTGCCTTCAATACCCTATGTATTCAGGTAAAGATCCTATCCCATTACGGATAGGGGGTTTCCCCATTCGGAAATCTCCGGATCAAAGCTTACTTACAGCTCCCCGAAGCATATCGGTGTTAGTCCCGTCCTTCATCGGCTCCTAGTGCCAAGGCATCCACCGTGCGCCCTTTCTAACTTAACCTACGGTTAAAAAGTTTCTCTATATTAAATAGAGAGAAAACTAAAATGGCGATTACTCGGTATTTCTTTTTTGCCTTCTTCATATTACATTATCTAGTTTTCAAAGAACGATTATCATAGAGAGATTGCTCTCTCAAAACTAAACAAATCATATCATCAACGCTGTTAGCTTCGACCGAAGGTCGTAAGCCTCAATTTTCCTTAGAAAGGAGGTGATCCAGCCGCACCTTCCGATACGGCTACCTTGTTACGACTTCACCCCAATCATCTGTCCCACCTTAGGCGGCTGGCTCCTTACGGTTACCCCACCGACTTCGGGTGTTACAAACTCTCGTGGTGTGACGGGCGGTGTGTACAAGGCCCGGGAACGTATTCACCGCGGCATGCTGATCCGCGATTACTAGCGATTCCAGCTTCATGTAGGCGAGTTGCAGCCTACAATCCGAACTGAGAGTGGTTTTATGGGATTGGCTCGACCTCGCGGTTTTGCTGCCCTTTGTACCACCCATTGTAGCACGTGTGTAGCCCAGGTCATAAGGGGCATGATGATTTGACGTCATCCCCACCTTCCTCCGGTTTGTCACCGGCAGTCACCTTAGAGTGCCCAACTGAATGCTGGCAACTAAGATCAAGGGTTGCGCTCGTTGCGGGACTTAACCCAACATCTCACGACACGAGCTGACGACAACCATGCACCACCTGTCACTCTGTCCCCCGAAGGGGAACGTCCTATCTCTAGGAGTGTCAGAGGATGTCAAGACCTGGTAAGGTTCTTCGCGTTGCTTCGAATTAAACCACATGCTCCACCGCTTGTGCGGGCCCCCGTCAATTCCTTTGAGTTTCAGCCTTGCGGCCGTACTCCCCAGGCGGAGTGCTTAATGCGTTTGCTGCAGCACTAAAGGGCGGAAACCCTCTAACACTTAGCACTCATCGTTTACGGCGTGGACTACCAGGGTATCTAATCCTGTTTGCTCCCCACGCTTTCGCGCCTCAGTGTCAGTTACAGGCCAAAGAGTCGCCTTCGCCACTGGTGTTCCTCCACATCTCTACGCATTTCACCGCTACACGTGGAATTCCACTCTTCTCTCCTGCACTCAAGTCTCCCAGTTTCCAATGACCCTCCCCGGTTGAGCCGGGGGCTTTCACATCAGACTTAAGAGACCACCTGCGCGCGCTTTACGCCCAATAATTCCGGACAACGCTTGCCACCTACGTATTACCGCGGCTGCTGGCACGTAGTTAGCCGTGGCTTTCTGGTTAGGTACCGTCAAGGTACCGGCAGTTACTCCGATACTTGTTCTTCCCTAACAACAGAGTTTTACGATCCGAAAACCTTCATCACTCACGCGGCGTTGCTCCGTCAGACTTTCGTCCATTGCGGAAGATTCCCTACTGCTGCCTCCCGTAGGAGTCTGGGCCGTGTCTCAGTCCCAGTGTGGCCGATCACCCTCTCAGGTCGGCTACGCATCGTCGCCTTGGTGAGCCGTTACCTCACCAACTAGCTAATGCGCCGCGGGCCCATCTATGAGTGATAGCCGAAACCATCTTTCAGCTTTTCTACATGTGTAGAAAAGAATTATCCGGTATTAGCCCCGGTTTCCCGGAGTTATCCCAGTCTCATAGGCAGGTTGCCCACGTGTTACTCACCCGTCCGCCGCTAATCTTCGGGAGCAAGCTCCCAAAGATCCGCTCGACTTGCATGTATTAGGCACGCCGCCAGCGTTCGTCCTGAGCCAGGATCAAACTCTCCAATAAAGAGTAAGATTAGCTCTTAAAGTTAAAACGTTGGCTAGTGTATATTTCAACACTAATCATTTTTGTTGACGTATGATTTGTTTAGTTTTCAAAGAACAATTTGTTAGGTTATCGCTCAAAAGCGACTTCCTTAATATATCATATCGCCCATTTTAAAGTCAACAACTTTTTTACTTTTTATTTTTTCAAATCGTTGTTTCCTCGTGAGGACAAGAAATAATATATCACGAATAAAATGCAATTTCAATATAATTTTAAAAAAGTTTTTTTCTTTTAAAAGTCGAATCCCTTAAGAGAAGTAATAGATTTGATTTACTAGCATATAAATACTATATAAAATAATAGAAAGGAGCAAAACATGCTATTAGAATCATTCTCCTTATATCTTTCACTATTTATGGCCATCTTCTTATTTTACTATGCTTACTGGGAGGGAATTCGAATTGCAAATAGTGAAGGCAAAGTATACGGTGGTACATTTATCTTCACATTCGTCTCGGCTTTTATTTTTTCTGGATTTACTTACACACTTTAATAAGAAGGAGAACCTTCATGTTGAAAGGTTCTCCTTCTTATTTATACGATTTCTTTTAGTGTATCTTTTTTTACTTTCTTCTGCTTCCCACTTCTCTCATCTAATAAAAACAAGGAGATACCCACGATAACAATGCTTCCCCCTAATAGCTGAGTAAATAATACTTTTTCTGATAAAAGATAATAAGCAAGGATTGTTGCTCCCACCGGCTCAAATAAGATAGCCATTGAAATAATTGAAGTGCTAATCCACTTGATTGCCCAATTGAATAAGGAATGTCCTAATAAGGTAGGGATAAGTGCTAATAAAATAAAGTTCCACCACTCATTTTTCGGATATGGATATAAAGATTCTCCGACAATAAGTACATAAAGCAATAAAACAATCGAGCTTATACTATACACAACAAACGTATAGGTAATTAGAGAAATTCTCTTTCTTACTGATTGTCCAAACATTAAATACGCAGTAACAAGTGCACATGCCAGCAATGCAAGAATATCCCCAAATAAAGCTGTTCCACTTACTTGAAAATCTCCCCAGCTAATAATGACACTCCCTACAATAGCTGCTACCGCACAAAGTATAGCTTTTAATGTAAAGCGCTCCTTAAAAAACAAAAAAGTACCGACAAATGCAAACAACGGTTGAAGCGTGACAAGTACTGTAGAACTTGCCACAGATGTGTAGTTTAAAGATTCAAACCATAATATAAAGTGAAAGGCTAAAAACACTCCTGCAAGAGTAGCATATAACCAATCCCTTCCCGAAATAAGCGCCAATTCCTTTACATACTTCATTAAAAAGACCGGCAGCATTAACAAAACAGAGAAAAGTAGTCGATAAAAAGCAATTACCCCCGAAGGAGCCTCAGAAAACTTTACAAAAATGGCGGAAGCTGATACAGCAATCACACCAACGATTAATGCAAAATACGGATTAACTATTGTACGATTCATTTGGTTCTCCTTCTTAATTCCTCCCGGTCCCACACTATCTACTCAACGCTTTCAACCTCAACTTGGCTTACACCCTTAATTGATTTCAATTCGTAATAAATATCGGTTGTGTAAGTACCTTTATAGGTTGTAACTAAGCAACTAACCAAAATATCATCTGTCTCTTCTTTCACCTTTAAGTGTTTTACACCTAATTTCCTGCCTTTAATTTCTTTTATCATTTCTGTTAAGTTCGTTGATTTCTCTAAAAATAATTTCACTTTAATTTCTTTCTCTTTTAACTTCTTTGGCCCCATCTTATCAAATAAAAATGGAATGACTTTAATGCCGAAAATTAAAAATGATAGGCCAGCCAAAGCCTCTATGTAAAAACCTGCACCGATCGTAATTCCAATTCCAGCAGACGCAAGAACCAATGACGCGGTTGTGAGACCTGAAATGGCTTCATTGCCTCTCCTCATTATTACCCCTGCACCCAAAAAGCCAATACCACTTATGATATACGAGGGAATTCTACCTGGATCCATTGGTCTTGAATACTCTTTTGCATATAAAAAGGCGGATTCATATGACACCGTTGTTAACAAGCAAGCCATAACAGAAATAATCAAACAAGTTTTCAATCCTAGCGGCTTCCCTTTTAGTTCTCGTTCCAATCCGATGACGATCCCAGCAACTGCCGCAAAAGATAATTTAAAAAGAACATCGTAGCGAGTAAATTCAATAAATAGTTCTTTCATTTATTATCCCCCTTAATTATGTAAATATATTTTTGGTGAAAGAAAGGAAACGATGCGTATATCATATATACGTATTCCAACCAAGCTCCATTCATTCACGTCAATATATTATATGAAATATAACACACAAAAAACGATTTTCCATACAAATAAATTTAATAGATAAAATAATAGAAGGAAGTCAATTGGAACGACTTCCTTCTATATATATTATTTACCTATATTATTGATAGATGCTTCCACCTGTCTGTTTAAACTCTTCAGCTTTTTCTTTCATCCCCTTCACCATTGCTTCATTCGTATCAAGTTTGTTTTCTTTTGCATAATTACGAATATCGTGTGAAATCCTCATGCTGCAAAACTTCGGTCCACACATGGAACAAAAATGGGCTGTTTTAGCTCCCTCTGCAGGTAAGGTTTCATCATGGTACTCCAACGCTCGTTCTGGATCTAAAGATAGATTAAACTGATCTCTCCAGCGGAATTCAAATCTTGCTTTTGATAGAGCATCATCTCTCTTTTGTGCCCCTGGATGACCTTTAGCTAAATCAGCCGCATGAGCCGCGATTTTATATGTGATTACTCCTTCCCTAACATCATCTCTATTTGGTAAGCCTAAATGTTCCTTTGGAGTCACATAGCAAAGCATAGCCGTACCATACCAACCGATCATCGCAGCTCCAATGGCTGATGTGATATGGTCATACCCTGGAGCAATATCAGTCGTTAAAGGTCCTAATGTATAGAATGGCGCTTCCTTACAAACCTCTAATTGTTTATCCATATTCTCTTTGATCAGATGCATCGGTACATGCCCTGGTCCCTCCACCATTACCTGTACATCATGTTCCCATGCAATCTGGGTTAGTTCTCCTAATGTCTCTAGTTCTGCAAACTGTGCCTCATCATTGGCATCTGCAATAGAACCAGGACGTAAACCGTCACCAAGGGAGAACGCTACATCATAAGCCTTCATAATTTCACAGATTTCGTCAAAATGAGTATAAAGGAAATTTTCCTGATGGTGATACAAACACCATTGAGCCATGATAGAGCCACCTCTTGAAACAATGCCAGTTAATCGTTTCGCCGTTAAAGGAACGTACCTTAACAGAACCCCCGCATGGATGGTGAAATAATCGACGCCTTGCTCCGCTTGCTCAATTAATGTGTCACGATAAACTTCCCAAGTTAAATCCTCCGCAATACCGTTTACTTTTTCAAGTGCTTGATAAATAGGTACAGTACCTACTGGAACGGCAGCATTACGGATGATCCATTCTCTGGTTGTATGAATATTTTTTCCCGTTGATAAATCCATAATCGTATCTGCCCCCCAGCGGGTAGCCCATGTCATTTTTTCCACTTCTTCTTCAATAGAAGAGGAAACAGCGGAGTTTCCGATATTCGCATTTATCTTCACGTGAAAATTACGTCCGATGATCATTGGCTCCATCTCTGGATGATTGATGTTTGACGGGATTATCGCTCTTCCTTTTGCTACTTCCTCACGAACAAACTCTGGTTTCATATTTTCTCTAATGGCGATAAACTCCATTTCAGGAGTAATGATTCCCTTTTTTGCGTAGTGAAGCTGTGTTACATTCTGACCTTTTTTCGCTCGTAATGGATTTCGGTTGAGCCCCGGAAAAACTTTATGATTCGCTCTTGGGTCATGAACGTCTTTAAATCCGTTGTCTTCTGGCTTTATTTCTCTTCCTTCATATTCTTCTACATCTTCTCTTTCTCGTATCCAATTATGTCTTAGATTTGGTAATCCTTTGGTTATATCGACTGAAAATTGGTTATCGGTATATGGTCCACTTGAATCATATACCCGAACTGGTAGATTTTCTTCTTCACCAAAAGTTCCAGATGTGGGACTAAGTGCAATTTCTCGCATCGGCACTTGAATATCAGGCCTTGAGCCTTCTACATAAACCTTTTTACTACCTGAAAAACTTGACATAATGGACATGCTTGTTTGATTTAATGAAGTTGATGCCATGATAAATCTCTCCTTTTATATAATGTAATAAAAGGACGAGATCTAGAAAAAACGGGGGATTGAAGTAAGAAAAACACAATAAAAAAGCCGGGTCCGAAAATAGACGGACCCGGCTTAATATGTAGAAGTGTAATCTAAATCAATAGATTGTTATTAACTTCCCCACGCTGGTATGATCCAGATCAGGTCCAAAGGGTCAAGAAACTTAAACGCGTCTCTCTCTCAGCCCAAACTATTGGACTCCCCTAGTTATTGCTATTCAGTTCACATTCATTATACATGAAACAAATGCAAAGGAAAGGGGAAATTTTCCTAAATAGACATATTAGACCTATAAAAAGATTCAAAACCACCTTATGAAAGATTCGGAAGTTAAGTTATTAAGGTTATGAGTCGTTCATAACTCCCCTGTGAAACTTGATATAATTGGATTTCTATCATTAAATACTGTTTAGCTTAGGCAAAAAAATGCGTTTTCAGGTATTGTAAAAATACTATGATGTAGTATAATATTTTTATATCGTTTAAGATATTCGGGGCATTAGCTCAGCTGGGAGAGCGCTACGCTGGCAGCGTAGAGGTCAGGGGTTCGAGCCCCCTATGCTCCATACACGAGAACCCTTGCGTAGCAAGGGTTCTTATTATTTCTCGGAATATTTAAGTTAAAAAATTTACCTAAGTATGCCCAATAGAAACACTTTAGTAAACTTACGTGTTTCTATTGGGTCCTATCTTTAGCTTTATGAAATTATCTTTTTTATTTAAGTAAACTTATCTTGGTGATATTAATGAAAAACCAAGAACTGGAAGAGAAACTATTTAGTATTTCATAGATGGGAAAATTAAAGAGCCAAAATCTTTTTAAAAACGATCATATATGCATGATGGCCTGAGCTTGAAATTCTAAATCTGAAAACGTGGAAATTGATCGGTTTAATCACCCTAAGAAACTAGTCGCCTTTGCAGGTATTGACCCAAGTGTCTTTAAATCTGGTACATTCAAAGGTACTTTAAATTGAATTACCAAAAGTGGTTAGAGCAGACTAAGACATGCATTGTTTATGGATGTTAGGAGTGCCTTACGCAATTGTCGTAAGATGTTTGTAACTAGAGGAGGTTGTTCAAGCCATTGCTTTTCAACCACTATATCAAAAGTGTCTTTAGCGTAAAGCATTACTTCCGGCAGGTGAATGAACATGAATCCAATCATTCACATCTTGCTTACTCATGTTTGTTTTAGACTATATATAATGAAAACAATTAATTGACTATTTTTATTATGAAAAGGTCGGAGCAGGAAATTCATCAATTTTCATACGAAGTAAACTATAAGGTTTCTGTCGCAGGTCTTTTCCATAATGAAATCTAGACTGCCGATGTAATTGGTTCACAATGACATACAAATATTGATCCGAACCAATTGAAAAAGTATCCGGCCACAAAATTCTCGGATCATGTGCGATAGTTTCCATTATGCCATTTGGCAATATTTTACGGATACTGTTGTTTTCATAATCTCCAGCATAAACACTACCCTTTGCATCGGTGATCATTCCATCAGACGCACCTTTTTCTCCCCAATACTCCACATGATAAGGTAAATCCACTTCCGATATATTTCTGTCTCTCAGGGTTTCTGTTGAGATCGAGAACAAATGACGACTGGTTAGTGGAGCAAAATATAATATCTTTCCATCAGGAGAAATCGCAAGACTATCAGAAGCCAATCTAAATGGAGAAGTTGAACCATCTTTGTTTCGATTCATTAAAATTCGACCTTCTATTTTTGGTAAAAAATAGGGATCGGGTGAAGTTGAATTTGCCCCATTTAACCGTCTAAACGCGTTTCCACTTGATAAATCTACGACGATAATAGCTCCTGGTCCTCTTGAAGAAGAATCCGTTATATAGGCATAACCTGCTTTTCCAACACGAAAATCAAAACGCACATCATTAAGATAAGTTGTAGGCAGGACAACATCTTCTGTAAAGGTATATACTGTTCTTATTGTATTGGTTTCTAAATCAACAGCGACTAATTTTGCCCCACCTTTAATAGGTTCAGAAAAATTGGGTGCCGCTGTATCTAATACCCAAAGCGTCCCCCTTCCATCAGTAACTACACTTTGGACACTGATGAAAGTCTTTTTGATATTCTCAGCGTTAACCAAATTGGTTTGTAAATTAGGGTAAGGCTGCAATTTCCCCTCAACAATTTCCGCCACCGTAAATTTAACATCGTCTCCCCATTTCGGAAAACAAATGAAAATACGACCAGTTTCTGAAACAGTAACACCTGTAGGCATAGCCCCATAAAATGCATAAACTAGTTCTAAATTTCCGAAATACTTTTCACTAGGTAACATAGGTTTCATACTATCCTCCTCAGCATTCAAACGGGATATCACCTATATATATGATGTATATTTTTTCTAGTGCATTGTTCTTAATAAGTTTTAATTGACATTTTCGAAATATTTAATAAGTCTGTCCGAACAAGGAAACATTCTAATCTAAAGGTCTCCAGATGAAGCAGAATTCAATTAGTGGTAGCGAAGTTCAAATATGTTAAAAACATTGATAATACCACTGTAAGAATCATATTAGTTATACTTCTCACTATCTTGACCGCGATTATCCCCTTTTTCTTAAAACATAAAAAAACCCGAATAAGGGGCACCTTTATAATAGTGTCCGTTATTCAGGGTATAGTTCAATTGAGAAACCTCTATTTATTTTACTGCCGCTGCTGTTTTTTCTAGATTTACCCATTGACCCTTTTCAGCTGATTCAAGAATAGCATCTGCAATCAATTCGATCTGATAGCCATCTTGAAAGTTAGGTGAGAATTCAGTATCTTCAGCGATTGCTTTAAATAAATCATAGGTTTCAATGATCTTTGTTTCGCCGTAACCAATTCCTAGAGCAGGGATTGGCCATAAACCTTCACCGTATGGAGTTGCAGGTCCAGTATAAACCGTTCTGAAGCCTTTCGCATCACTTGGATCATCCGCGAAGCAAACTTGAAGCTCGTCGCGGCGCTCATAGTTAAAGTATAAAGAACCTTTTTCACCATGAATTTCAAAAGTAAGGAAGTTGTTGCGCCCCCATGCATTACGTGTTGCCTCAATTGTACCAATCGCACCATTATCAAACTTAACCATGGTAATCACTTCATCGTCTACATCGACTGCCGCTTTTGGTACATCATTTCCACCTGTTTTCACTGTGCCTAGTTTATCAATACCACCAGATTGAACCGGTCTTTCTGGAATCCATGTTCTTGTCATCGCATTTACATCTGTAATTTCACCAACAAGGTAACGGGCAAAATCAACTACGTGTGTTCCGATATCACCTAGAGCACCAGAACCAGCGATTTTCTTTTGGAAGCGCCATGATAATGGTGAATTGGGATCAGCAGACCAGTCTTGTAAATACGTTCCACGGAAGCTGAGAACTTTTCCAATTCTTCCTTCCTCAATATATTTTTTCGCAAGTGCAACCGCCGGTGTTCTTCTGTAGTTAAATGCAACTGCATGTTTTACACCTGCTGCTTTTACTGCTTCTAACATTTCCTTTGCTTGTTCAGCACCTAATGCTAATGGTTTTTCGCAAATAATATGCTTCCCTGCTTTTGCTGCGGCAATTGCAATTTCAGCATGCGTATTATTCGGAGTTACAATATCGATAACATCGATTTCCGGATTGTTAACAACTTCTCTCCAATCGGTTGAATAATGTTCAAACCCTAATCTTGCTGCGGCTTCCCTTGCTAAATCCTCTGTTACATCCACTACAGTATGGCGATGAGGAATGGCTGGTGCTGGCCAGAAAAACATTGGCATTCCTGCATATGCAAGTGAATGCGCCTTTCCCATAAATCCTCCGCCGATCATGCCTACGTTTAATTTTTTCATTCTTGTATCCTCCCTTTTATGAATATTTCATTATTTTGCAACACTTTGAATAGATTTTGGTGCATCCTGATGGTAAACCAGTTTCCATGCGTCTAATACGTTTTTATTCGTTACTTGTAATGCTGGTACGGCTACATATGCCGGTGCTTCTTTACCCAGTAAACCATAACCGGCTAAAATGGCTTCTGAAATCCCCTGGTCATACGGCAGCTGAGCACCGAGCCCTTTAATGATTCCGTCAGACGCAATATCCAAGGCTACGTTTGTCCCTAAATCAATGGTTGTAATCACGAAATCTTTCTTGCCAGCCGTACGTACGGCTGCTAAAGCTCCTTCTGCCGGAACATCCCATACAACAAACATGCCATCAAGGTCACGATTCTTCGTCAACATTCCAGATGCCACTTTCTCGCCATCGTTAGGGCCGATAATGCCGCCACGTTCAACGATTTTGATATTCGGATATTTTTCTTTGATTGTTTTTTCAAATGCTTCTGTACGCTGCTTGGTTACGAAGTAATCGGCATCATGATAAATTACACCGATTTTTCCTTTTCCACCAAGCTTTTCAGCCATGATTTCCGCTGCCTGAACGCCATTTCCATAGTTATCAGCAGATACTACACTCACATAATCCTTGCCTGCTTCAAGACCATTTGGTTTATTATCCATAAACACGACTTTTACTCCTGCATCTGCGGCTTTCTTAAAAGCAGAAGCAGTCGAAACAGGGTCAACCGGAATCCCTACGATAATATCTGGTTTTTTCGCTAAAACCGTTTCGATATCAGATACTTGTTTTTCAGCCTTAAATTGGGCATCGGTAACGGCTACTACTTCAATTCCCATTTTCTCAAAGGTGGCTTTTAAACCATCGATTTGAGCAGTCGCCCAGTCGTTTCCTGCATAGTGCATAATAAGAGCAGCTTTGTAGTTTCCTTCTTTGATCTTTTGCACTTCTTCTTCAGTCAGCTGTAGTGTTTTAGCTGAAACAGCGGCTTCCCCGCTAGGACCTTTACTTAAAATTTCTTGGTCAGGGATCTCCTGATTAATGGTGATGGGACCGGAACTTGCCGCTGTTTCTTCCGTTTCGGACTTCTCTTGCCCATCACTTTTTTCGGTACTTGTGCTTCTCTCGCCGCAGCCAGCTAGTGCAATACTAGTAATAAATAGAATCAGAGTAATAATCGATAAAACCTTTTTCATATTGGCCCCCCTATCTATTGAAAAACTTATTTTGTCTTTAATGCTTCATACTGGGCAAGAAATTGCCGGCTGATTTCGGCACCCTCTTTTGGATTCGCCCAGCTGTCCAATTCCACTGTAATCCAGCCGTCATAGTTTGCTTCCTCTAGTATTTTTAGCATTTCAGCAAACTTTTGATGGCCTTGCCCTAGTGGCAAAAACTCACCATTTTCATAGTCTTTAAAGTGAACATATTTGATACGGTCGACATATTTTTTAATCACTTCAACCGGGTCTCCCCCACCTGCTTCAATATGAGCTGTGTCAGGACATAGGTTGATAGTTGTTAAAGGCATTAATTTATCTAGCTGTTCAGGTGACTGTACATTCGTCCCCAAATGCGGATGGTAGCTAGGAATAAGGTGGTATTTTTCTGCAATTTCTACTACTCTATTAAGGGCATTTCCTAAATTTTTGTAATCGCTTTCTTTGTTGCCGTAAGTCCGGACTGCACCGCCGCCGACAACAAGATGCTTTGCTCCTAATTCATAAGCGAAAGCTGCTACCTCTTCAATTTTTGCTAATTCTTCCTCTAAAATATCAGGAAATATAAAGTTTCCGCCGGTATAAACACCTATGAAGGATAAAGAGTGATCTGCGGTGAGTTTTATAAATTCTTCTTTTTTATCTCGATATTGCATCAGATTTCCATCAAAAATTTCAAACCCTTTATAGCCAGCTTCAGCAATTTCCTTGAGTGCATCCTCTGTTGAGCCGTTTGCAAGGTAATAGAGATCCTTTACAGAAGTAACTCCAGCCGGGTGACCAACCACGCCTCCCCACGTATTCGTTTGATAGCCTAGTTTCATCATTTCCCCTCCATTTTTCTCTATGTAGCTTCTTGTCCCATCGAAAATAGTTACCTCTTTGTAATCGATTACAATTTTAGGTTTTAAAAAATCATTATTGAGAAATAATGTAATCCATTACATTGACAAAGTAGTATTTTCACTCCTTATACTACATGGTATATGGTAAAGGTAAAATCAATAAAATTGCGAAATTAAATACACATTCTTGCTAACCAAAAAAAGCATAAATCTCCCTAATTTTTGTAACGATTAGAGCTTTTTAAGTTTTTGTTAACGTTCGCAAAGAGCTGACCTAAAAGTTTTCAACAAGGGAAAAATATATACATTATGGTTTATAGTAAAAAAATGCTCTAATCTTTCCCTAAAGTGTTGGAAAGATTAGAGCATTATACTTTCATTCTTCTAAATTTCCCCGGCGGGCTCCCTGTCATTTTTTTAAAAAGCAAATTGAAATAATTAGCATTTTCATAGCCTATTAACAAGGCTATTTCTCTCACAGAAAGATCGGAATGCTCCAGCAGCCTTTTTGCCTCTTCAATACGGCACTGAATCATGTATTGAATGGGCGGAAGGCCCACTTCTTCTTTAAAGACGTGTCCTAAATGGTAGGGGCTTACATAAACGAGGTTGGCTAAATCGTTTAAAGTCAGCTCTTGCCGAAAATTGTCTTCAATATATTTTTTTACTTCAAGGCACACAGAAGAAAGGGAAGGATGATGATTGGCATTTTGCAATAGACGAGTAACTTTAATCACTACCGTTTGTAATATTGAGGAAATGATATCTTGGTAACCCGCATGCTTTGCATAATATTCACTTAATATTACCTTTAAATAACTATGAATCTCCTTCTTTTCTTCCTGCAAATTAATAATAGGAAGAACTGTGGATTCTACCAAAAAACCTTTCTGCTTCCCATTGATATGGAGATTGGAAAAACAGATGGAAATCCCATTAAGAGGATCGTCCATATAAGATTTCACCTCGAGATCACTTAATGGATTTAATATAATAAGGTCTCCTGTTTTTCCCGTAAAATGTTTTTCTTCAAGTATAAAATCACCTCGTCCTTGTTCTATAAAGATAATCTCTGTATAGTCAACGTTGGCATTTTTCTTAAAACCAAGAGGATTTTTCGGATTGATTTCTGATGCAGATATTAATCGAGGAGCTTCTAGTAGAATGGAGGTTTTTTGCACGGCGAATGCCCCCTTTAAAGAAGAATGGGCGGGCGACTACAGGTACCTGTTATCGCCCGGATTTTGTCCAAGATTATTTGTATTCCCAGCCAATTTCTTTTAATTTTTCTTTCAAGTAAGAAATTGATTGTTTAGCATACCAATCCGGCTCAGATTGTCTAGCATGGAATCCGACTTCCATTGATAGATATCCATCATAGTTGATATCCATTAATGCTCTTAACACAGCATCGTAGTCACAACTTCCTTGACCTGGGGGCAGGCGGTCGCTATCAGCGATATGAACATGGTGTAGCTTATCCTTCATGCGGTATACATAGTCGCTTGATACTTCATTTCGATATAAGGCATGGAAGGTATCGAACATAACTTTTACATTGTCCATACCAGATTGCTCGGCTAATAGAAGAGCGTCGTCCGCAGTTTCTATTAAATTGCTGTCTGCAGGTGTTGGTTCCACCACGAGTGTCACGCCAAGATCCTTTGCATAGTTTGCTACTTCAATTAAGCCTTCTAAGCTGTAGTTCCATGCTTCTTGCTGTGAAGTTCCAAAAACCACCCAGCCTGCAATCCACATGACTGTTGGGCATTCCCATTCATGTGCTAGGCGAACGACTTCCTTATAATGTTTAATCGTAAATTCTCTTTCTTCCTTTAATGGAGAGCTTGGGTTCATTCCCGGGCCGCCGCCAGGTGCTGGAAGCATGGATGAAACCTTTAAGTTCTTTTCTTTGAGCAATTTTTTAATTTCTTGTCGTCTTTCAGGTGATAAATAGTCTGGCCACGCATGTGGAGCGGCACAGCCAATTTCAATCGCATCGTAACCAAAAGAAGATAGACGATTGATAACTTCCTCTAACGGGTAAGAAGAAAGCCAGTTTGGAAAACTACTATAAACCCATGTATTAAATGAAATTCCTTTCATTGTTTACAGCTCCTTTTTGCTCTTATATAAAAATTGGTTTTGTTATGGCAAGTGATTCGACAGTTACAAGCACTAACAGAGTACTACCACTTTCTTATTCCCAAACAAACACTGCTTTTTCAGTTTTTCTTTCATCAAACATTTGGAAGGCAGTTGCAGCTTCATCCAATTTAAATTGATGTGTGACTAATTTTTCAACAGGCAGATTTTTTCTAACAATGAACTCAGCGATTTCATCGAATTCTTGAATTGGGAAGTACCAAGAACCCATTACGGTAATTTGTTTACGGATTAACTGCTGACTTGGCTTAATGGTTGTTTCTTTACTTTCGCCGATAAACGCTACACGACCATGGGCTCTCACACAATCTAATGCATCATTTTCAGCATAAGGGCTTCCAGAGCAATCAATCGCAGCAGTGGCTCCCAATCCCTTGGTAATGCGGGAAATTTCTTCTTGAACATTCATTGTTTTACCATTTATGGTGTAATCTGCCCCTAATTCCTTCGCAAGCTCCAAACGCTCATCAAGCATGTCAACCGCGATCACGGTTGCGCCTAGTCCTTTGGCGATCATCACACCAGCACCACCCATTGGACCCATTCCAAAAATAACAAGATAGTCTCTTCCAGAAATGCCTAATCTCTTTTGCGCATGATAAAGGGTTCCTACTGCGTCTGTTGAAACCGCTGCTGTTACGAAACTCATGCTATCAGGCAGTCTCATGCAGTTTTCTGCCGGAACTACCATGTACTCAGCGTCACCTCCATGAGAGTCAAAACCGATGCATTTAAATTCTTTACAGAACATTTTGTAGCCTGATTTACAGTATTCACATTCTCCGCAGCCTAAAGCTAAGTAAACCGCTACACGGTCACCCGGCTTGAAATTGCTTACCCCTGAACCAAGTTCAGTAATAACACCTGCAGGTTCATGACCTGGAACCGTACATCCGCATTTCGTTCCTTCAAATACAGATGTTCCATAATACAAGCTCATATCACTGCGGCAAATTGCAGATGCCTTTAATTGAACGAGTACTTCTCCTTGTCCCGGTGTTGGGATTTCAATCTCGCGAATTTCTACTTGTTTGTCTCCTGGAAAAAATACTGCTTGCATTGTTGACATAATCGTTCCTCCAGTAAGTTATTTTTTTTATAAAAACGTCCAACCGTGCTCCCCTCACTACCTTGTTCGAAAAAAACTAAGCCCACCACATTTCTGTAAGCTGTTCCTTAAACATAGCTCCTTTTAAAAGAGAAATAGCCTTCATTAATCCCTCATCCGTTGAAGCTAGCATATCTTCATGTTCGATGGAAATCACATAATCATAGCCCACTGCTCTTAACGCACTGACGATGTCTTTCCACATTTTTTCACCCGAGCCATACCCAACGGATCTGAACGTCCATGAGCGGTCTAAAATCTTGCTATAATGCTTCGTATCTAGTACTCCATTAATCTGTATATTAGCTTGGTCTAAATAAGTATCCTTCGCATGGAAATGGAAGATCGCATTTTCACGACCAAGTTTTTTAATAGCTTGAACAGGATCGATTCCCTGCCAAATTAAATGGCTCGGGTCAAAATTCGCACCAATGTTTTCGCCCGCGTGTTCCCTTAACCTCAACAATGTTTCCGGATTATAGACCACAAATCCTGGATGCATTTCAAAAGCAATTTGGTTAATGCCATGCTGCTCCGCGAATTTCGCTTCCTCTTTCCAATAAGGAATCACGACTTCGTTCCATTGCCAGTTAAGGACATCCAAATATTCCGGCGGCCACGAGCATGTGACCCAGTTAGGATTTTTAGCGTCCTTATTGTCACCTGGACATCCGGAAAATCCGTTAATAACCGGTATTTCTAAGCGTTCCGCAAGTAATACCGTTTTTCTCCAAACCTCATGAGAATTGGCAGCGAACTTTAAATCGGGATGCAGCGGATTTCCATGACAGCTTAGTGCGCTGATGGTGATCCCTCGGCTTTCAAGTGCTCGCAGAAAGGCTCTCGCTTTTTCCGGGGACTCCAATAATTCATCCGGATTACAGTGATGGTTTCCTGGGTAGTTCCCAGTCCCTAATTCAACTGCCTGGACACCCATTCCCACTAACTTGTCGAGCATTTCTTCAAATGGAAGGTTTTGATACAGCGGAGTAAATACACCTAGTTTCATGTAAGAACCTCCTTGGCTGCTTGCACCTTCACCCATTTTTGCTTTTTATGGCTTTCCAGGATGGCATCGGTAATGCACATGGAAATATGGCCATCTTCAAACGTCGCAAACTTAGGCTTGTCTGTTTTCAGACTCTTGCCATCGCGAACAAAGGAGTAGAAATTCAACATCATATTTTTCAAGGCATCCGGCCAGCCTTCATTATGTCCGCCTGGATGATGGATGGCAGACCTTGCTTCTGAATTAAACAAGGCAGGATCCGCTAACAAAATTTCATTAGCATGGTCCCTATGTCCAATCCATAATTTTTCAGGTTCTTCCTGATTCCAAAAAATAGAGCTTTTGCTTCCATTGATTTCAAAGCTTAATCGATTTTTCCGGCCAGCACTTACTTGTGATACCGTAAAGACTCCTCTTGATCCATCCTCAAAGTGAACCAGAACGGATGCATAGTCCTCTGTATTAATTGGAACATCTTCATATTCTTGCTCTGATGAAGTCTGTGTACTAAACGTAGCAATTGCATTTTTTGCTTTCTTTCGTACCGGAATGACTGTTGCCAAATCGGCAAACACTTTCACAATCTTCTTCCCGGTTACATATTGAACCGTATCGCACCAGTGGGAACCAATATCTGCTACAGCGCGGGATTTGCCACCTACGTCAGGGGCTAAGCGCCAGTTAAAATCTGTTTCATACAATAACCAATCCTGCAGGTAGCTACCGTGTACCAAATTTACTTTCCCAAGCTCACCGTTTACGATTTTAGCTTGTAAATTTTGAACACTGGCATGCTGTCTGTAATTAAAGTTCACCGCATGGATGACTCCATGTTTTTCTGCTAATGCCAGCAACTCTGCTGATTCTTCACTATTCATTGCCAGTGGTTTCTCGGAAACGACATGCTTTCCTGCTAATATAATCTCTTTATTAATCGCAAAGTGAAGGTGATTCGGGGTGCAATTATGGATAACCTGGATTTGGCTGTCTTTCAACATATCACGGTAATCACCATAGGCTTTCGAAATTCCAAGCTCCGCTGCTTTTTGGTCAGCGGCTTCTTGACGGGTTTCCCCCAATGCTACTACTTCAACGAATCCAAGTCTTCGGATCGCTTCAATGTGAGTTGGCCCGATAAAACCGGTCCCGATAATACCAACTTTTATCTTCTTCACTTCTCTTCCTCCTGTTCGAAAAATCTACTCGTGCTGCATTTTGACTGTTTCGTTCTTGGTTTTCGCCGATTTGATTTAATTCAGCCATTTGAAAATGACTTCCACCGATTATTAAATTAATTTCGCCGATTCGAATTCATTCCACCAACTCGAGCTCGAATTCTACGGATAAATCATGAAATTCAAAGGAATCACCATTTTTTTTCGTAAACCTATCGCTTCATCGCTTTCTTACCGAATGCCACCGCCAAGATGATGATAATTCCTTTGATAATCATTTGCTGACTGACATCCAGACCCATAATGATCAAACCATTATTAATCGTACCAATCATGAGGGAACCTACAATCGTTCCGATAATCGTTCCTACACCGCCGAACAAGCTAGTACCACCAAGAATAACCGCTGCGATAACAGAAAGTTCATCGCCTTCACCGAAAGAAAAACGTCCGGCATTCATACGGCCTGCATAGAGAAGACCAGCTATCCCAGCCATTAAACCAGTTCCAAGGAAGACCATAAGCTTAATTTTCATTGTCTTAACGCCTGAAAATCTTGCTGCATTTTCATTACCGCCTGTTGCTAAAACTTGACGGCCAAAAGAAGTTTTACGAAGCAATACATGAGCAATAATGGTAAAAACTAAAGTCCAGATTAGAAGTACCGGAACCGGGCCTATATCCCCAGATCCAAAGATAAAGTTGAAATTCGCATCTACGATCGGTACTGGCGCTGTGTCCGTAACCCACATGGCCGTACCTTTAACTGCTCCCATTGTTCCCAATGTTACAAGGAAAGAAGGAATGGCTACTTTTGTAACTAGCAAACCATTTATTAAACCCACCACAAGTCCTGTGGCTACACCGCCAATAAGTCCTCCGACAATGCCATATCCGGCTTGTAGGGCCAGTGCACCTACCAGTGAAGAAAGGGCAGCAATGGAACCGACAGAAAGATCAATTTCACCTGTACTGATTACAAATGTCATCGCCAAGGCCATTAAAGAAATCGTTGCTGTTTGTCTAACAATATTTAATAAGTTATCTGTTGATAAAAACCCTTCATCACTTAAGCTAAGAGAAAAGTAGATTAATACTCCTACGAAGGCGAAATAAACAATATAATTGCGCCATTCGAAACCTTTTAATCCCAATGTTGCTTGTTTTTGCAAATTAGAAACCTTGGATTGCATATTGTAGCTCCTCCTCTGATTTAATCTCCCTGCGCTTCATTTCCTTTTTAATTTTCCCATCATGCATAACGACCACACGGTCACTCAAGGCAAGCAGTTCCGGTAGTTCGGAAGAGATGACAAGGATAGCTTTGCCTGTTTCGGCCATGGCTCTAATAATCTCGATAATTTCCGTTTTTGCACCAATATCGACACCAATTGTTGGTTCATCTAACATTAAGACAGTTGGATCATTCGCAAGCCACTTGGCAAGGACGATTTTTTGCTGATTGCCCCCCGATAACAATCTGGCTTGTTTAAAAATATGATCGGTTTTAATATTGAGCTTTCGTACAAATTCATTACTAATGTCATTGGATTTTTTATTATCAATAAACGTTCCTTTTTTCACCTTCGAAAGAATGGGTAGAATCATATTATCCTTGACGCTATGTTCAAGCACCAATCCTTGCATACGCCGATCCTCTGGAATCAGAGCAAGACCGGCATCGATCGCATGTCTAGGACTCTTTATCGTTTGCTTTTGCCCATCCACATAGATGTCTCCGTTCTCAATCGGGTCAATCCCGAACAGAGCTCGAACTAGTTCTGTTCTACCGCTTCCCATCAATCCGGCAATGCCGACGATTTCACCTGGCTGAATTTTAAGATTAATATTTTGAACCTTGCCAGCGCTTACGTTTCTTACCTCAAAGATCGGTGGCACGTCAGTCTCGTAGGAACGTTCCTTCCATTCAAACGCCTGGTCAAACTCCATACCGACAATATGTTGAATAACAGTATCAAGAGTCGTTTCACTGCAAGTTTCCGTTGTAATGTAACGGCCATCTCGTAAAATCGTGATTCGGTCACATATTTGAAAGATTTCATCCATCCGGTGAGAAATATAGATGATGGAATAACCTTTTGCTTTCAATTTGTTAATAAAACCAAATAGCACTTCTGTTTCATTTTTCGTTAAGGAAGAGGTTGGCTCATCCATGATCAGTATTTTTGCCTCTTGCGATAGTGCTTTGGCGATTTCTGTCATTTGCCAATAGCCAACGCCCAAGTTTTGGACAATATCTGAAGGTTTAATATCTACGCCTAATTCTTCTAGCAGCTTTTCTGTTTTCTGCTCACAATCTTTATCATCTAAAAGTCCCATCCCTGTTTTCTTCTCACGAGTAAGAAAGATATTTTGGGCTACAGTAAGAGTTGGAATTAAACTAAACTCTTGGAAAATCATCGATATATTATTTTTTTGAGCCTCTTCATAGCTCTTAATGCTGACAGGCTTTCCTTCAATCAGAATTTCGCCGCTATCGGCAGTATAAACGCCGGTAAGGATTTTCATTAACGTCGATTTTCCGGCACCATTTCCCCCCATCAAAGCGTGAACCTCACCTTTTTTGACGGAGAAATTGACATCCTTCAGTACGGGAATCCCATTAAATGCTTTATTGACATTTTTCATTTCGAGAATAGGTTGATCCATCTAAGTTCACCTTCTTTTCGTGATAGGGGCTGCTTACAAACAGCCCCTATCGGATTGTAATTATTTCATTGCATCTTGAACTGTTTTTGGAGCATCTGCCCCGTAGATAAGCTTCCAAGAATCCAATACATTTTCTTTTGTTACTTTAATCGATGGTGAAGCAACATAAGCAGGTGCTTCTTTTCCTAATAGGCCATAACCAGCGAGAATCGCTTGTGCTACACCCTGGTCATATGGCAACTGTGCTCCAAGTCCTTTTACAAGTCCATCCTGTGCAATCGAGATTGCTACGTTCGTTCCTAAGTCAACAGTTGTCACAACTAAATCGTTTTTGCCAGCAGTACGGGCAGCTGCCATAACGCCTTCAGCCGGTACATCCCATGGGGCAAAGATTCCATCAAGGTCTCTATTTTTTGTAAGCATTGCAGAAGCTACTTTCTCAGCATCGTTTGGACCGGTAATACCGCCTTCTGCTACAATTTTAATATTTGGATATTTTTCTTTGATTCTTGCTTCGAATGCATCAGAGCGGTTTTTGGTTACGAAGAAGTTTACATCGTGATACACAATCCCAACTTTACCTTTTCCACCAAGTTTTTCAGCCATAATGTCGGCCGCTGTTGCGCCGTTACCCATGTTGTCACCGGATACAATACTAATGTAATCTTTTCCAGCAACAAGGCCTTCTGCCGCTCCATCCATGAATACTAACTTAACCCCTTGTGCAATAGCCTTTTTATAAGCTGGTGCTGTGGATACTGCATCAACTGGAACAGAGATCATAATATCGGGTTTTTTCGCTAAAACGGTTTCAATATCGTTTACTTGCTTTTCTGCTTTAAACTGTGCATCTGTAACGGCAACTACTTCGATTCCCATCTTCTTAAATGTATCTTGCATTGCACCTACTGCAGCATTCATATAGTCAGTACCGGAGTAATGCATAACAATAGCTGCTTTATATTTTCCATCTTTAATCTTTTTAAGTTCTTCCTCATTTAATTGTAATGATTTTGCAGAAACAGCTTGTTCGCCATTTGGTCCTTTATCTTGTACTTCTAAATCAGGAATTGCTGGATTGATCGTTAATGGCCCTGATGCTGTTTCTGAATAGTTTTCATTCTTTTGTGTCTCTTCTTGTTCACCAGAAGTGGATTTATTACCACCACAACCGGTTAGGAATATGCCTAAAATGAATAATAGTAATACCGAAAGTGAAAAACTCTTTTTCATGTCATAACCCCCACAATGTTTGTTATTTACTTGAAGCTCGTTATTTTGTTGGCACCACCTTAAATCTTAAGTGTGGCACCACCTCCTTTTCATAAATTGAAAGTTTAGTAAATTTTTTCTAGTAATCATTTACATTTTAGAAGTAGAATAGGAATCTCATGGACTTTCAAAAAATGTAAAGGATTACATTTATTATTAAAAATTTTTAAATAGTTCTGACAGACTCCCTTACAACCAACTGGTCAGCTAAGATAATTTGCTCGCGTTTGACTTGCTCTTTGTTGATGAGCTTCATCAGTAATTCCATCGCGTTTTCACCAATTTCGAATGCTGGCTGTGCAATCGTTGTAAGAGCCGGTTCAAATATTGAGGAGAATTTTAGATTATCAAACCCTAGAACAGAAATATCCTCAGGAACCTTAAGACCCTTTGATTTAATCGACTTAATCACTCCCATTGCCATATCATCGCTTGCAGCGAATATCGCTGTTGGGAGTTGACCAAGAGCGAAAAACTTCATCATAAGATTAAAACCGCTATCAAATGAGAAGTCACCCTCCTGGACTAACACGGGGTCAACGATAAGGTTTTTCCTTGCCATTGCCTGATAAAATCCTTTGAGGCGGTCTCGGCTCAATACGATATCGAGGGGTCCGGTGATGCACCCAATTCTTTCGTGTCCCAAATCGATTAAATATTCCGTTGCCTTTCTAGCACCACTGATGTTATCAATCGAAACAGTTGGGATACTGGAGCCTTCAATATATTCACATGCCAGCACCACCGGAAAACTTCGTGCCACCTCTTCAACGGCTGCTGCATCCATTCTGGCGGTTAATAAAACCATTCCATCTGCTTTTTTTTGCTGCAGGATGTTTAAATACCCCTTTTCTCGTTCTACATCATTGCCTGTATCACCGAGTAAAACCTGATATCCTTTTGCAACAGCGACAGCTTCAATCCCCCTTAACACCTTTGAAAAAAAGGGATTTGTAATGTCAGGTACAACAACTAGGATCGTCTTCGTTTCGAGCCTTCTTAGCTGGCGCGCTAAGAGATTAGGCTGATAATTCAATGCTTCAATCGCCTTTAACACTTTTTCCGTCGTCGTTTCCCTTACTGTTTCAGGCTTTGTTAAGACTCGAGATACTGTTGCAGTAGATACATTAGCCTTTTTTGCTACATCGACAATCCCAACCATCATTGTTTTTTTCCTTTCCTGTTTCTATACTCGGATTGTAATCGTTTACATTCCTTTCGTCTAATCGCCTTTAGACATGCTTTTTGTCCATTTGGCTGCTAGTTTCTTTCATTCGGAAAGCCCTTTCATTCATTCGAACAAAAAAAGCATTAAAAAAAAAAAAATAAGACCCAGTAATTATTCATTACTGAGTCTTACTTTTTACAACGATTTACATTTTTGTAATTCAACTAGCTTATGCTTAGAGACCCTAGCTGTTTCTTCGTAATTTTTAAAATGAGCTATATACGTTTGGCCGGCCACTTCAATTCTCGTTAAATACTGCAAATTGATAATAAAAGAACGATGGGAAACAACAAATCGCGAATCAAGGAGCTCTTCGAGATTGGTTAAAGCCTCATTTATTTCCATTTTTTTATCAATCGTATGAATGACCGACTTTCGGTCTGCTTTTTCAATAAAAATAATCTCGTCTAACGAAATAAAGGAATATTGATTTTGTTGCTTAATCATTAAATCCTTTTTGACAGGAGCAGATGACGGAACCGTACCGTTTTTCTTCGAAAAGGCTGCTGCCCGCTCTAAAGCGGAATAAAGCCTGTCTCGCTCAATCGGTTTCACAATGTAATCGATTGCATTCACCCCAAAGGCTTCCAGCGCGTATTCATCATGGCCTGTGATAAAAATAACCTGCAAGGTTGGCAGAATTTTTTTACACGATTTAACAGCTTCCATTCCGTTCAATAAAGGCATGTTAATATCAACTAACACGATGTCGGGCTTTTCCATCATTACCTTGTTGATTAAATCCTCACCATTTACTGCTTCTCCGACAATTTGATAGTTCGGAACAGATTTAATCAGATGCTTTAACAATTTTATAGATGGTGCATTGTCCTCTGCAATCAAAACTTTCATAAATCATCCCTCATGTAATTAGGTTTGGTTTAAACTATATCATATAACATATTAACTAGATAATATGTTAAAAAATGAAAAAAATGGATTCCTATTTTTTGTTAGTAGGCACTCTAACTGCATAGAGTATAAGACAGTACATCCGGCTTAGGTAGTTTTTTTCGAATCGAAAGAGAATGGTGGAGAAAAAATGGAAATCTTTTATAAAGATAATTTATATAAGGAAGTTCTTCGGACCATGTCCGAGTGTGTAATTATTCTTGAAAAGTCGGGGAAAATGGTTGCACTAAATGAAAATGTAGAAAAAATACTGGGGATTAAAACAGAGTTCTTGACTGAATCCAGTTTGATGCAACTAGAATATATAAATGAAGACGGTTCACCGTTAGCCTATTCTCAGTTACCAGGAATAATAACACTTAAGGATGGTTTTCCCTTCCATGATTTCATATTAGGTATTAACGACAGGAATAAGGAACCTAAATGGATCTCAGTCAATTCAACGCCTCTTAAAATTTGTGATAAAGAAGAACTGGCTGCCCTTGTTACCATTTCTGATATCACCGAACGAAAAAACATGGAAAATGCCTTAATTCAAGCTAAAGAAGAGGCAGAAAAAGCAAATATGGCGAAATCCGACTTTCTTTCAAAAATGAGTCATGAACTCCGTACACCATTGAATGGAATCCTTGGTTTTGCACAGCTATTAGAAATGGAAGAAACCTTAAATGATGATCAGCGTGATTTTGTCCAAGAGATTTTAAGTGGTGGGAGACATTTACTAAGTTTAATTAATGATATTTTAGATTTATCTAGAATAGAATCGGGCCAGATAAAAGTGTCGATCGAAGAGATTGATCTTCTGACGATTATCAATGAATGTATCAATATCGTGCAGCCGCAGGCCAACAAGAAGAGTATCAGTATACATAACCAATTGGATCAATGGCAAAACATATTTGTTCTTGCCGATCCCATTCGTCTTAAACAAATCTTTCTTAATCTTCTCGATAATGCGATCAAATATAATCGGGAAGGCGGAAAAGTTATGATTTTCTCTTATTTAAAAGGAAACGAGCAGATCATTCATGTTGCGGATACAGGGATCGGACTTTCAGCTGAAGAATATCAAAAGGTATTTGTTCCCTTTTACCGAATAGAAGGGACACAGGAAGAAGGTACAGGTATTGGATTGTCTTTAGTAAAACAGCTCGTCCAGCTAATGGGGGGCAAAATTAGTGTAACGAGCCAAAAAGGAATAGGTAGTGATTTTTTCTTTAGTCTGCCACTTCCAAATGAATTTAAGCCTGTCATGAGATGGGGTGAAGAGGTTGAACTCACTGAGAAAAATATCCGTAAGGAAGATGACTATCGTTTATTATATATTGAAGATAACGAGTCGAACTTGAACTTAGTAAGGAAAATCATGAAATCTCAGCTTTCTTATACACTTTTATCAGCTCGTACAGGAAAAGAAGGATTAGAAATGGCTGCGAATGAAAAAGTGGACTTGGTTCTGCTTGATCTAAACCTTCCCGATATCCATGGCTACGAAATATTTGATAGGTTAAAATCAATAAAACAAACGAAAGATATTGCAGTAATTGCTGTAAGTGCCAATGCGCTTCCGCAGGACATTCAACATACATTAGACAAGGGGTTTGATAATTATGTAACAAAACCCTTTAATGTAAGAGAGTTTTTGACCATCATAAGAGAAACGCTGAATAGTACGATTAACCAAAATATTCCCATAGATAAAATTTTAAGCACAGGGCCGCATGAAGAGGTAGCTGTTTCAGCCAAAACACTCCAGTTATCTTTAAAAGACCTGAAAAAGCTTAAGGAAAAGAATTATAAGGCAGCTATTGCGATGCATTATACAGATAATGACTTTTCAACTGCCATCATCCGTGGTTTGAAAGATACTTTTGAAAAAATGGGTATTGAAGTTGTGGCTGTTACGGATGCACAATTTAAGCCTGAAAAACAAATTTCAGATATCGACATTATCATGGCTAAAAAACCAGATGTTATCGTTAGTTTACCGGTTGATCCAGTGGCAACTGCTCCCGCTTTTAAAAAGGCTGCAGAAGCAGGAATCAAACTAATTTTTATGGATAGCATGCCTGAAGAATTAGAATTTGGCAAAGATTATGTGAGCGTTGTTACATCTGACAACTATGGAAATGGTATATTTGCAGCCGAGATTATGGGTAAAGAACTTAAAGGAAAAGGTAATATTGGTGTTATTTTCCACAACGTTGATTTCTTTGTAAATAATCAACGTGTAGAAGCATTCGAAACTACAATTAAAGAAAAATATCCAAATATTAAAATTGTTGTACGTACTGGAATTACCACCCCCAACGATGCGGAAAAAGCTGTCTCTGGTATGTTAGCAAAAAATCCAGATTTAGATGGTATTTTTGCTATTTGGGATGAACCCGCGGAAGGAGCACTAGCTGCAGCACGTAAAGCAGGGAAAACAGATATAGTCATTACGACGGTTGATTTGGGAAGTAATGCGGCATATCAAATTGCTTCTGGAGGAAATATTAAAGGTCTTGGAGCGCAATTACCTTATGAAAATGGAGTTGCACAAGCAATTATTACGGGATATTCATTACTTGGTAAGGAAGTAGCACCTTTCTATGTTGTACCAGCGATGAAAGTAACAAAAGAAAATATCTTAAAGGTTTGGAAACTGGCTTATCGTCAAGATCCTCCTAATGCCATTCAAAAGTACTTTTAATTAGCTTGATTACGTATCAACCCCAATATTACCGTATAAAAGGAGAGGTCGGATTCATGTTGAAACCTGCCTCTTTTTAGTAGAATAGACCTCTTATTTACGACCTCTTTTTCTCAGATTTCAGGCTTCATGAACAACTAACTCATAGAATTGTTTTCACTAAAAACCTTCTACAAAATACAGGTGGTGACAACGGTTTTCTTATTAAGCAGACCTGCCCCGTTTAGATAATCGTCTTACCATGGGAGTACAATAACTTCAACAAAAAGCCTCAATACCTGCTGGGATCTTCGTACCCTGTACTTGAAGGGATAATCGGAATATAAAAATCTGCTCTGGGTAAAGTAGCAATAGGACTGTTTGAAGGAGGCTATTTTTAATGGATACAGCCCTTATACTAGAATATCTATGGGTATTAATCGTATTAATTGGTTTAGAGGGTATTTTGGCTGCAGATAACGCATTGGTTATTGCAATAATGGTTAAACATTTGCCGGAAGAAAGGAGAAAAAAAGCACTCTTCTATGGACTGGCAGGTGCATTTATTTTTAGGTTCGGTTCACTTTTTATTATTTCTTTTTTAGTTGATGTGTGGCAGGTACAGGCAATCGGTGCCTTGTACTTATTGCTTATCTCTATTACCCACATTATTAAGAAATTTGTATTAAGAAAAGGAGAGAATAAGAAGACAGGTGTTGAAAAACAAGGATCCGGCTTTTGGATGACAGTATTAAAAGTAGAATTAGCGGATTTAGCATTCGCTGTGGATGCTATACTCGCTGCAGTTGCATTTGCTGTTGCATTGCCCGAGACTGGATTGCCCCGAATTGGTGGTTTAGATGGAGGACAATTTTTGGTCATTCTTGCAGGCGGAATAATTGGACTTGTTATTATGCGTTTTGCAGCTAATTTCTTTGTTGGAATTTTGCACAAAAAGCCGGGTCTCGAAACCGCAGCCTTTCTTATTGTAGGTTGGGTTGGTGTTAAATTAGCTGTATATACTTTGTCTCATCCTGACTTAGCATATTTGCCTAAAGGATTCGCAAAATCTTTTGAATGGAAACTAACATTTTGGGCAGTGTTGTTACTCATTGCTATACTAGGATGGTTTCTATCGAAAGAAAAAAAGGTTGAAGAAGAGACATCTTAGAATTTTTCCGTTATTAAAACATCTTGCTTAAAAATCACACTTTAAGAGTGATTTTTTCATTAAACAACGTTATAGACAAATTACAAATGTTACAAAACAATACTTATTCAACTTGGATAATTTATTGATAAGAGCCCCCAATCTACGATTCAACCTGATAAATCTATCCATACTCAAAAAGAATTGTTAGATTTAATAGATAGTTATTTATAACAATCGAAACTACACAAAAAGCCGACTCTTTCCTTCTTACTGGAAAAGAGTCGGCTTTTATTGATTTTTAAGTAAGAAGAGGCTTAATTATCTTCCTAAATAAACACATCTATTATTAAAATAAATCCTAATCCAACCACAGCTGTAATGGAGGAAAGTACACTATAAGTAGCAAAGGTCTCTTTCATTGTCATTCCCATATACTCTTTTACAATCCAGAAGGCTGCATCATTCACATGAGAGCCCATACAACTTCCGACACCTTTTGCCAGGGAGACCAATACTAAATTCACGTCAGGAGTTTGATTTAAAATAGGGATAACTAAACCAGCAGTTGATAAAGTAGCAACTGTACCAGAGCCTAGTGCAACACGTAAAATGGCTGCTACTGCCCATGCGAGTAAAACTGGTGAAATGGCTCTCCCTTCAAATAGTTGAGCAATATCCGCCTACTCCACCATCAATAAGAACTTGCTTAAAGGCTCCCCCTCCACCAATGATAAGAAGTAGCATTCCTAAGGCATTGATAGACTTTCCACATGATCCCATTAATGTCTTTCGTTTTTTTATTCTAAATAACTACATAGATAAACTAAGTGCTAATTGATACAATGACATGTCAATTTCGTGTGTTTCTGTCGCAGCTTGTTCAAATGTGATAGAAGTGATTTTACCATTCTTTACACTAACCATACTTCCGTGATCTCCACTAAGGAGGATATCCACAGCTTTTGCCCCCATTTGACTACCTATCATCCGATCATAGGCAGTAGGCGTCCCACCACGTTGTAAGAATCCTAGTACAATCACCCTTGCATCTAGTTGTATGTGGTCTTGTAACTCTCTTTTTATATCCTCAGCACTGCACACACCCTCTGCAACAATGATGATACAATCCTTTTGTCCACGATCCCTTGCTGTATGAATACGTGCAATAACATCTTTAATATCGTAAGATGCCTCCGGAATAATAATTGATTCTGCTTCTGAACAAAGTCCAGCCCATAAGGCAATGTCCCCCGCACCACGTCCCATAACCTCCACAATTGAAGTTTTTTCGTGTGAATAAGCGGTATCACGAATTTTATCAATCCCATCAATTGCAGTACTTACTGCTGTATTAAAACCTATTGAATAATCTGTACCTGATATATCATTATCGATGGTTCCAGGTATCCCCACAACCGGTAGTCCCTTTTCACCTAGTTTCAACGCACCTTGAAAAGATCCATCTCCACCTATTACAACAAGTCCATCAATATTTAAATGCTTTAAATTTTGTATTGCTTCATGTTGCCATTCATCCAATTTAAATCGCTCACTTCTTGATGTACGTAGTATCGTTCCCCCACGCTGTATGATACCATCAACAAACTTTTGATTCATCTGAACGATATTTCCTTCCAACAGACCCTCATAACCATTGTAAACCCCGAATACTTCTAACCCCTTATCGATCCCTCTCAAAACTACCGCCCGAATGGCAGCATTCATTCCAGGAGAATCCCCTCCGCTAGTTAGTACAGCAATTCTTCTCATAATTCCCCTTCTTTCATTATGTAATTTTTAAAGCGGTTTTAGTGTCGTGCCTACTTAGTTCATCTCTAAGTATGAAAAAATCAAAATACTTCTTTCTATTTGTCTACCAAGTATTTTATTATTTAATATATTTTTCTTCTAAGTTGGTGTCAACTAACTATAATTAAAACCTCTTCCATTTTTGGAAGAGGCTCTTACTTTATAATAATTCCTTAACCGCTTCAAGTGCTGCTTCATGGTTTGGATGGTTAGTGCCTTCACTTACATACTCAACATATGTAACTTTATCTTTTGCGTCAACAACAAACATGGCACGTGCTAAAAGACGAGTTTCTTCCATAAATACTCCGTATGCCTTCCCAAATGAGAGATCCTTATGGTCTGAATATGTTTTTACATGTTCAAGGCCGCTTGCACCGCACCATCTTTTCTGTGCAAAAGGAAGGTCCACACTTATTTTTAGTACTTCGACAATGTCAAGTTTTGAAACTACTTCGTAAAATTTCAAAGTTTGTGCATTACATATTTCTGCTGAAAGAAGATACCTTTGATTTTTTCTGACATATATTCTAAAATTCTCTTTGAGTCATCACATATGGCAATCTTCATATAAATTACCCCTTAAGAAATCGTTTATGTTGCAATTTTTTTACCATTCTACCATATGCTTTGATAGTCTTCCATAAATACAATTTACTATAATATTAAAACTCTACTTTTTAACCACCTAAAAATCCCCATTTCCTTAATACTAACGATATACTCGTCTCCAATATTCGTGAAAATATATCCAATACTTTAACAACAAACTTATTAAGGCAAAATTTAAAGGCATGAGCTCACTACATACCGAATGCATACTATAGATTAATAAGAACTATAGAGAAAGCCTGCCATCACTATCACAACTTAATTTTAAAGTAGAATGAAGCAAGTTAAAATAAGCTATTTTTATTTCATCTATATGTTATGATATCTTATCCTATTTTTTATACTAGATTCATAAATATAGATGTACCATTAATTATCTACTATTATAGTTAAGATTGGGGTGTCATCTATGGATAAAGATCAAAAAGCAAAGGTTCAAGAACAGTTTTCAAGAAGTGCTGAAGAATATGTTACCAGTGAAACTCATGCAAAAGGAAATGATCTCACAGCTATTGTCCAATGGTTACAGCCTTCTCAACAATGGACAGTGTTAGATGTAGCAACAGGTGGAGGACACGTAGTCAAGACACTTTCCCCTTATGTAAAACAAATTTTCGCCACAGACCTCACACCTCAAATGCTATCTACAGCTCAAAAGCATCTTGAAACTAGTTGTAAAAATGTCTCTTATGTCGTAGCTGATGCCGAATCTTTACCCTTTTTAAATGAAACATTTGATGCGGTTACTTGTCGTATTGCCGCACATCATTTTCCACACCCTCAAGACTTTATAGCCGAAGTATCACGAGTACTCAAACCAGGAAATAGATTTTTACTCATTGATAACATCTCTCCTGCAGATATTAAGTTGGATGGCTTCATTAACACTCTAGAAAAACTTAGAGATGAAAGCCATTTAAGATGTTACTCTATTAGTGAATGGAAAGCATGGTTTGAAGAACAGGGTTTGACGATTATTAAATCGGAGAAGCGGAGAAAAAAACTTGAATTTCCAGTATGGGTCCAAAGAACAACTCAATCGGATAAACAAGTAAAAGCAGTCGTTGGTTATGTACTTGGAGCAGATCAAGAAAAGTTGGATTATTATTCAGTGTTGATAAACGATGGGGAAATTAAATCCATTGAAATTGATGAGTGGATGGTTATGGTGGAAAAGAATATGAATTAGATAATACACTAAAACACTTTTAGTTTGCATGGCGTAAAACAAAAAGACAAGGAAAGATCCCTGTCTTTTAATCTATTAATGAATAACTCTCATAACTCTACCATTAAACGTATTTGCCCAATATCCACTCGACATATTAGCAATGGCTACACCTGTTGAGCTTTGCGATCCGATAAATTTGCCACCGCCGATATAAATTCCAACATGTCCATCCTGTTTGTATGTATTAAAGAATACCATATCACCAGGACGCATCTCATTTACAGATACAGGTGTACCCGTATTTTTTAAAGTATCCGTGCTAGCACCAACACGAACACCAGCCTGTGAAAATGCCCAAGAGACAAATCCAGAACAGTCAAAACGTCCATTCGCGATGTCAGAGGCTGTTCTTCCACCACCAAATACATAGACTGAATTCCCAATATATTTATTGCCTGCATTTATTACAGTCGAAATAGAACCAGATGAGACTGCTGTATTTGAAACAGGTATTGAATTAGAGTTGTTAACTGAAGTTCCTTTACTTGTCCCAGTTTGTGATTTCGGTGAGACAGAAACCGCTGTTATCGCAGCCTCCGCAGCTCTTTGTAATTCTGCTTTCTGCTCTTGAAGGCTTGAAATTTCTGCTTTACTATCATTTTCTTGGTTTACTAACTGTGCTCTTAAAGCCTCATTGTTTGCCTTTTGCTCAGCAATTTGAGCTTGCATTCCCTCTAGTTCAACCTTCATACTGTTCAGGTCGTTTAGCTTTTGCTCGACTTCCTTGTATTTCTCTTGTACTTCCTTTCTATCCGCTTCATGCGCTTCTATCATTTCCCGGTCAGCATCGAGTATTGTTGCAACTACTCCAACACGGTCAATAAAATCACCAAAACTTTTTGAACCAAATACTACATCGAAATAACTTAACTGACCACCGCTAGCTTGATACGAAACAGCACGGGCTTTCAAAGTTTCATTACGGGCCGTAATTCGTTCTTCAATCTCGGAAATTACTTTGTTTAGTTGGTCAATTTCAGCCTGATATTCAACAATTTGGGCATTTGTAGATTCAATTTTAGCGCTGTTGTCAGCAATAGCTTGTTCATTTTTTTGTATTTGTACTTCTACTTCCGAACGCTGTGCTTGTAAACTACTAAGCTGTTGTTGAGCGCTTACAATATTGCTTTGAATATTTTGAATGGATTCGGCATTCACTGATGAAACAGTAAGTAAGCTACTAAATCCTACTGTAAATGTTGTAATAATTGTAATTAATGAAGTTTTCTTCAATTTAGGATCCTCCCTGCTTCTACGCAGCGACACAATTTATATGTATAATTAGCAATTCGACAAATACCTATGATATTAGTATTATATCATCAAAATCTGACAATAAAGATTACAAATATATTTCAAATATCACTTAATTCAACATGATTTTTAAAAATATAATAGAATTCTAGTTCTGGACGACTGTTACCCCTGTATGGTTGGAACCTGTTTCATACGAAGAATATGAGGTTGTAACTAAGTTACTTTTAAAATATGAATCTAAGAAAATGACAAAGCATACAAAGAAAAAGGCATTAATCCCTCTGGATCAATACCTAGATTATCCAATTTAACGAATAAGGTTGAGTTTAAATTAGCTGTTTTATAGAGTGAGATAAAACCATCTAAATCGTAGCCCAGTCCCGAACCCAGCAAAAGTAAAATAGGTGGAGTTTTTCCGGTTAGATACAGTATGAAGCTCGTTTCGGGGCATATAAGCGGAGTTTTTCCGTTTATGCATAGCAACCCCTGCCCATTTTCACGTTTTTCGAGCCAATAGGCGGAATCTCTCCGACTATTAGAACTATTTTTTATTTTTTTTACTACTTAAGCGGAGTTTTTCCGTTTATTTGAAACCAATATAATTAAAAGCCAAGCATACAAATGGGTATACTTGGCTTTATTGTTAACTATACTATCTAAGTTAATTTTAGCGTTGCCCTATAATAACTGCTGAGATAAACCCGTTATTAAGTTGACACGGGCAACCCCTGAAAACGTTTTTTCTTCCAGTAGAATCACGCGATCCTGGGATGTGTCATTTCCATAGTATCTTTCCACTTTAAGCTGTTCATTATAGGCACTACTAACTTGTGGATGTTTATATTTAAAAATAACAATGCCGAATATGGTAACATACAGTAGATAAAAAATGAGAATAATCAAAGCCGCTCTTCTAACCTTTCTTATTGAATTAGCCTCCTTTCTAACACATGTAAATCCATAACGACTGTTACTGTTTGTTCAACATTTTTTACAATATGAAATAACAAAGAAGAAAACATCTCTAACTAGACTTTTCTATTTACTATTTGTGGAGGTTGTTCAAACCATTTTTCTTTTATTGCTAATAGTAAACCTAAACCATAATATTTCTTCATATCGTCAGAAATTTTGCCAAGTTTAGAAACAATATCGGTTCTTAAACTGGAAGTCATCGCCTGATTTACCATTGTAAAACAGAATATTCCCAAACAAGTATTCACAAAAAACAACATTAATTTATCGGAGAATGGAGACATCTCTACATCAAAAATCTTGTAGTCTCCTGATGCTGATATCGGAATATTTTCTTTATCAAGAACTTCTTGGAGTAATTGCAATACTTTTTCGAGTCCATCCCTACCTTTACTAAAATGTTGTTTTAACTCTTTTTCATTCGCTAATTTACTAAAAGTGACAAATACCATTTTTGAAAACTGTGCTCGATGAGCAATTCTAGATAGATTAGAAATTTCAGCAGCATTAAGTGGTCTTGATCCACCAAAAAGACCATTGAGGTAGGTCATTGAATCAGCAAATTCTATATCACTATCTATCGCTACTTGTGGAGGTTTCAAATATACTCCTTGTGATAACATCAAATTCACTAGTTCATTCTGTATGTTTACAGAAAAAGCAATGTTTTTTTGAAAATGATTTCGCACATCGCTTCTAGTGCAATCAGATATTGCAGATGGATAGGTACTCATCGATAGGTGTGTTAGATCAAAACAAAAGTACAAAATAAATGTATCGGAAAATACTTTGTGTGCATCAATCCTTACGTCTTCATTCGTAAAACCAAGAGGAATTGTAAGATTCTCTTTAATAAATATCTCCTTCAGTTCACTAAGATTTTCTTGAGATTGATTTAACATCTTTTCTACCACTTGTTTTATTTCAATATTTTCTGTGCTTGCATAAAAGTACTCAAAAAGCCTTAACTCCATACTACTTTTTATATAGGAAGACCAAATGTTTGAGACCTCGTTTACGGTTAGTTCGACAATAGGCCTATTGTTTTTGGTATGACTCATTTTATCCCACTCCTTTCTTATTAGTTTTTTCCCATTCTGTATTAATTATTTTTGAAATATTAAGACCAACATTTTATAAAACACTACTAATGTAACAAGGTGTTTCATTTATGTAACACATAATTTTAGTTGTTATACATAACAATAAAGCCTTGACCTATTTTCTATTCCCCACAACAAAAATAGAATATATATAATTAGATTTCAAAATAAATTAGAAAAAATCATATATATAATGATTACTTAAAAATGAAGAATAGGTAGGTTAAGAGTATGAAAAAGGCTATTTTTTTGGACATCGATGGAACTTTGGTTAACGATAAACTTATAATCCCTGAATCAGCCAAACTTGCCGTACAAAAGGCTAGAGAAAATGGCCACCTTGTTTTTATTTGTACGGGAAGATCAAAAGCGCTAATTTTCCCTGAAATACTGGAAGTCGGATTCGATGGGATTATTGGTTCTGCTGGAGGATACATAGAAATCGAACAAGAGGTGTTATTACATGTAAATGTTAAAATAGAGGATGTAAAGCATGTAATAGACTTTTTAACCCATCATGGCATCGAGTTTAATCTCGAATCAAACAGCGGTATATTTACTAGTAAAAATGGTAACACCCGTATCCGTTCCATTTTAGAACAATTACAAAATGCTAATCTTAATCCAAAGGTAGAAATCGAAAAAGGATTTGAATCTATTACCAATACGATCATTGAGAGTGAAGACTTACTTAGAGATGATATTAATAAGATTTCCTTTTTTGGATCAAAATTACCCCTTGAGAGGATAAAAGAAGAATTCGCATCTAAATTCACGGTCATTCCTAGTACAGTAGCTGCATTCGGAGAAAATTGTGGTGAAATATCCATTCTTGGTGTAAATAAGGCGACAGGTATTGAAAAGATCATTAATCACTTAAACATAAAAAAAGAGGATACCTTTGGATATGGCGATAGCTGGAATGATTTAGAAATGCTTGAATTCGTTCAGTACGGAATCGCAATGGGAAATGCAAATGAAACAGTTAAGAAAATAGCTAATGATGTGACAGACACACATGATGAGGATGGTATCTATAATAGTTTTAAAAAATATGGATTGATCTAAACAAGCGTTTTCAATTCATACCATTAAAATATAATCAAGCTAGCAAAAGAGAATGGGAGGCGTTTTTTATGTTAACGATTGCTTATATTGGAAATGGAAAAAGTACAAATCGCTATCACCTACCTTTTTCATTAAAAAACGAAAACATTCGAGTGAAAACTATTTACTCTCGACGAGATAACAGTGTTTGGGAGAAAATACCTGAAGTAAATTATGTTCATGATTTAAATAAAATCTGGCTCGACGAAGAGATTCAATTAGTCGTCATTTGTACTCCAGTAGAACACTATGAATATGCTAAATTAGCACTAGAAAATGGCAAACATGTATTAGTCGAAAAGCCATTTACACAGACTTCTGACCAAGCAAAAGAGTTATTTACCTATGCAAAAGAAAAGAATCTATTTATCCAATGCTATCAAAATCGCCGATTTGATTCAGATTTCCTAACCGTACAAAAGGTGATTAATAGTGGCGTATTAGGAGATATTTTAGAAGTGGAAATGCACTATGATTATTTCAGACCTGAAGTACCAAAGTCTTTAAAGTTTTCTAGAGAAAACAGCTATCTGTATGGACATGGATGCCATACAATAGATCAAGTTCTCTCTTACTTTGGTCATCCAAATCATATTACTTATGATGTGAGACAACTTCTTGGAAAAGGACATTTTAATGACTATTTTGATTTGGATTTCTTTTATGACTCCAAAAAGGTTTCTGTTAAATCTAGTTATTTCCGTTTGAAAGAACGTCCTAGCTTTATCGTATATGGCAATAAAGGTGTTTTTGTTAAACAAACAAAAGATAGACAAGAAGAACACTTGAAACTATTTTATATGCCAACCAATAAGGATTTTGGGATTGATTTACCAGAGCACTACGGCGTTCTAACTTATGTGGATGATGATGGAAATTATCATGAAGAAAAAGTCATTTCTGAAGTTGGTGACTATGGACGGATTTACGATGGAGTGTATGAATCAATCATTCATGGAAAAGAAAAAATTGTTAAGGATGAAGAAACCATACGGCAGATGGAAATTTTAGAAGAAGGGATTAACCATATCAAAGAGTAAATACTCTTCAGTTATAAACACCCTATGATATGTCAATAACTAAGACATAACCATAAGGAGTTGGAGTACTATGATCCATAAATTAAATAAACTAGGTGAAACCGATAATAATTGGTCCAATCTCAAAATGATTGGAATTAGCTCAGAAGACCACTATCAATGGTTATGGGAAGTTTATCTTCATTATGGAGAAGTAAAACGTATACTAAGTTCAAAGAGAGCGCTTGGTATGTATGGAGGAAGAGAAGCAGCGTGGAATTCTGTTGGATATACCCCTCCTGAAATCGAAGAATATGTTAGTAATCTAGGTAAAATGATAGAACAACTGTACATTCCCACGAAAGATATAGAAAACCAACATATTTCAGATATATCATAACATCAGAACATTGGCCCCTTCTCAAAGAGTTGGGGCATTTTATCTATTCAAGATTTTGTAGCATCTTCTATAATCCATTCAGATGCCCTTAATAAATCAGGAAATACGGCATCTGCTAGTGGGTCACTCTCTCCAAGAAATACACCTTTAGTTCCTACTTTCTTCCCTGCTTGGATGTCAGTGTCAGTATCACCGACCATATAGGACTGAGCAAGGTCAATATGATATCTCATGGCTAAGTCGGTAATCATTTTAGAGCCAGGTTTTCTGCATTCACACCCCGCTTTTGGCTTATGAGGGCAGTAGGCCACATCTTTAATGATGGCTCCCTCTTTATTTAGTTCACCTATCATGTGTTCATGGATCGTTTCCAGTTGATTCACTTTCATGAACCCTAGCCCGACTCCCCCCTGATTAGTCACAACAAAAATATTGTCTCCAAACACTTCATTTAATTTTCGAATAGCCTCTGGTACACCAGGTAAGAAAAATAATTCCGATGGCTTGTTTACGAATTTTACTCTTTTTGTTAACACTTCGTTTATAACGCCATCTCTATCTAAAAATACAGCTCGTTCACTCATCTTTATACCTCCTCGATTATTTATTGTAATCAATGAAGTATCACTATAAACATTTCTATAAGACAAGATGATAATTCCTCATAGATTTAATTTTCTAAATATTATCACTTTATTCTTGACTCTGGGGATAAAACATTATAATATTTTTACAAATGTAACACACCTGAACAAATGTAAAAAAGAGGTGGGATTTATTCTGGGGAGGTGACTTTTTTTGGTACATAAAAAAATAGTTTATGTGGTTTCAGATTCAGTTGGAGATACAGCTGAGTTTGTAGTAAAAGCAGTGGCAACACAATTTAATGGTGGGCTAGTAGAAATTCGTCGCAATTCATATGTAAACGACATTGAAGATATTGATCATGCGATTATGCTAGCAAAGAGTGATTATTCTATTATTGCCTATACCATTGTTGTTCCGCATCTAAAGGATCATTTAGACAGACGTTCAAGTGAAGAAGGAATAGTAGCGGTTGATTTACTTAGTCCGTTAATGAATGCGTTTGTTACTAGATTTAATACAGAGCCTCATCATCAACCTGGCTTAATGCGAAAACTGGATGAGGAATACTTTAAAAAGATTGAAGCGATTGAATTTGCAGTGAAGTACGATGACGGACGGGATCCAAGGGGAGTAACAATGGCCGATATTGTTTTGATCGGAGTGTCACGGACCTCAAAAACACCTTTATCAATGTATCTGGCTCATCAACGATTTAAAGTAGCTAATGTACCATTAGTGCCTGAGATAGACCCGCCAGAGGAACTGTTTGAAATTCCACGGAAAAATTGTGTTGGGTTGATAATTTCCCCGGATAAATTAAATGAAATTCGCAGGGAACGGTTAAAGGCTATGGGAATCCCCTCTCATGCCAAATATGCAAGTTTCGAACGAATTCTTAACGAACTAGACCATGCTGAAAATATAATGAAACGAGTTGGCTGTCCGATCATTGATGTTTCAAATAAAGCAGTAGAAGAAACTGCTGGTTTAATTTTAGAAGTGTTAAAAAAGAAAAGGAGCTTTTAAAAAATGGATAAATTCGTATATTTATTTGATGAAGGTCATGGTGGTATGAAGGATTTGTTAGGGGGAAAAGGTGCAAACCTAGCAGAAATGACAAATATTGGTCTCCCGGTTCCCTTCGGATTTACGATTACTACCCAAGCTTGTAATACTTACTATGAATCTGGTAAATCGATACCAGATATAGTAGAAAAACAAACTTTAGAAGCTCTAAATCGCTTAGAAGAAAAAATGGGAAAAAAGCTGGGTGACGCACAAAATCCTTTGCTAGTGTCCGTTCGTTCCGGTTCAGTTTTCTCAATGCCTGGAATGATGGATACTATTTTGAACCTTGGAATGAATGATGAAACAGTAGTTGGTATGGCTAATTTAACAGATAACCCGCGTTTTGCTTATGATTCGTATCGCCGTTTCATTCAAATGTTTAGTAATGTCGTCCTTGAAATCGGTAGTTATTATTTCGAGCAATTTTTAGAAGAAATGCGAGAGCAAAAAGGCTATACCTCTGACCCTGAAATGACGGCAGAAGATTGGAAAGAGGTAATTGATGGCTATAAGGAAATCGTGAAAAATCATACAAAAAAAGAATTTCCTCAGAACCCTTTTGATCAGCTCTTCCTTGCAATCAATGCCGTATTTAATTCCTGGAACAACCAACGTGCCATCGTATATCGCCGCCTGAATAAAATTCCAGATCATTTAGGTACTGCGGTGAACATCCAAAGTATGGTGTTTGGAAATATGGGAAATGACTCTGGAACAGGTGTTGCCTTTACTAGAAATCCCTCAACTGGTGAAAAGATTCTTTACGGTGAATACTTAATCAATGCCCAGGGCGAAGACGTTGTTGCAGGTATACGAACGCCACAGCCAATTGAAACTCTAAAGGCAGATCTACCTGGGGTTTTCAAGCAATTTGCTGAAACATGCAACCTTCTGGAGAATCATTATAAAGAAATGCAAGATATTGAGTTTACCGTAGAGAGAGGGCAGCTTTTCATTTTACAAACTCGCAATGGCAAGCGCACAGCTCAGGCAGCGATTCGAATTGCTGTTGAAATGGTGGAAGAAGGTCTTATTAATAGAAAGACAGCCTTAATGCGTGTAGACCCAGATCAATTAAACCAATTACTCCACCGTCGCATCGATGACAAACATCCGCGGACATTGTTAGCAAAAGGATTACCTGCATCGCCAGGAGCAGCTACAGGTCAAGTTGTTTTCGATGCAGATGAAGCCGAGGCTTTAGCGAACGAAGGAAAGAAAGTGATCCTTGTTAGACCTGAAACGACGCCAGATGATATACATGGTATTGTTGCATCCCAAGCGATTGTAACGAGCCGTGGCGGTATGACAAGCCACGCGGCGGTGGTTGCACGTGGAATGGGGAAAGCATGTATTTGCGGGTGTGAATCTTTAATAATTAATTTGAAAGCTAAACATTTTACTGTAGGAAAAACCATTGTAAATTATGGTGATATCATTACTATTGACGGATCCTCTGGTGAGATTATGCTGGGTGAAATACCGATGATTGATCCTGAGCTATCCGATGAGTTTCAACTTTTGCTGGCTTGGGCAGACCAGGAAAGAACTATTGGAGTTCGTGCCAATGCTGATAACCCGGAAGATGCTCTGAAAGCATTTGAATTTGGAGCAGGTGGGATTGGATTATGCCGAACTGAACATATGTTTATGGATGCTAAAAGGATTCCACTCGTACAAAAAATGATTTTAGCTGAACATTACAATGAAAGAATGGAAGCGCTTAAAGAGCTTTTACCAATGCAACAAAGTGACTTTGAAGGAATATTTGAAGCGATGCAGGGTTATCCAGTTACTATTCGTTTACTAGACCCACCTCTTCATGAATTTTTACCTGATAAAGAAGAAATTTTAGTCGAAGTGACAAAGTTGCAAATCACTCACCCAGATTCAGCTGAATTAAAGGAAAAAGAGCAATTATTGAAAAAGGTTTCCCATTTAGTTGAATTCAACCCAATGTTGGGTCACCGTGGCTGCCGACTTGGTATTATTTATCCAGAAATCTATGAAATGCAGGCAAAAGCCATTTTTTATGCAGTTGTCACACTTGCCAAAAAAGGGATGGAAGTACAGCCAGAAATTATGATCCCGCTTGTTGGCCACGTTAACGAGTTAAAGAAAATGCGCCAGTTGGTCGTGGATATAGCAGATCGTGTTCAGGTAGAAACAGGGGAAACGTTCAAGTACACCATTGGAACAATGATTGAAATTCCACGCGCAGCCTTAACAGCTGATCAAATTGCAAAAGAAGCAGATTTCTTCTCATTTGGAACGAACGATTTAACACAAACAACATTTGGTTTTAGTCGTGACGATGCAGAAGGGAAATTCTTGCAAGCTTATATTGAAAATAAAGTGCTACCGGAAAATCCATTTGCGGTTCTTGATCTAGATGGTGTGGGTAAATTAGTTGAAACCGGTGTAAAGCTTGGACGTGAAACAAAGCCATCTTTAAAAGCAGGTATATGTGGTGAACATGGAGGAGAAAAGTCTTCAATCGATTTTTGCTATCGTGTTGGTCTGAATTATGTTAGCTGTTCACCATACCGTGTTCCTATTGCACGATTGGCGGCTGCACAAGCGCCTATTCGACATGAGCAAAATATAGAAGAAATTTGTATAACAACGTAAAATTTTCAAAATGAGACGGTATCCTATTGATACCGTCTCATTTTAACTAGATTAAGTGTGAATCAATCTTTTAAAAAATCATTTGAAATTTTTTAACTTTTTGAGGGCTTCCCTTGTTTCATCTACGTATCTCATAAGACGATACGGTTTACTTAGTGCCCGTTTTGGAAACTCTCCAATGAACTTATTTAAATCATCTCTATATTCTTGTGTAAGTCTGGTTGGTTTCGATAAAATTCGTTTATAAATCTCTTTATATAATTCTCTTTTAGGATTCAGGTGCATATCAATTTTACGGTGACAATTTGTACACTCTGTACTTGAGATTTTATCGTTTAAGTACTGAACACAATGAAGTGTTTCTTCATGACAACGTGAACAATATAGGGAGACATCATACTCTGTGATTTTCAAATCAACCCCTCCTTACCATATATTCCATTAATCACCTTTAATAGGAATATCATTCCGTATTATTATGCCAATTTTGACTAGAATTTAATAATATATAATATTCGATTTTCCCTCAAAAAGGTACAAGATAAGGTTTAGTGATTAACTTTTTTTAGAATTGTACTTGCAGTTAATTCATCAGTAATTAAAACATCAATAAACTTCCCTTTTAATGCGCCTAAAATACTTTCTACTTTATGTGTCCCTTCAACAACAGCAATCACTTTTTTAACACTTTTTAGTTCTTCCAAGGTAATGCCAATCACTTTCGTATTTAATGTATCATGGATAGGCTGACCATCTTCATCAAAAAATCGAAAACCAATATCTCCAACGGTCCCCACTTCCCGAAGATGAAGTAGATCCTCTTCTTGAAGGTATCCAAGCTTCATTAAAGTGGAGTCAGTAAAAGGGTTCCCAATACCAATCAATGCGATATCTACATTCCTTCCGCTTTCTAATACGGTTTGGACATCCTGCATTCCCATCAGCCGATCTTTCAATTCTTCCGTTTCAACAATAGCCGGAGCATATAAATAAGTACACGTACTGTGTAACTTTTTGGCTAGTTCGCTTGCAAGCTGATTCGCATGGATTTGCACTTGTCTCACACCCATTCCACCTTCCAATGGAACAACCATAACTTCTTCTCTTCTCTCATAAGGGTATTCAAGGACTAGGTTAGACAGTGTCTCTCCCCATGAAATCCCAATGCTTTTAACGTCTTTCATATTATTTGAAATATAGTTGGCACCAGCTTGACCTACTTCCCTTTTAGCCATTTCACCGGTTAATCCGTTATTTGGAACAACCACTACATCATTAAGACCAAAATATCGTTCTAGCTTCCGCTCTAACTCTACTGTGTGGACACTTTCATCCTTAATATACACCTTAACGATCCCTTCATCCTTAGCCTTTTGAAGCAATTTGGATATAACAGGTCTTGAAACACCTAATTTTTCGGCAATCTGTGCCTGCGTCCAGCCATCATTATAATACATACTGGATACCTTCACCAATTGTCTCTTCTCTTGCCAATCCACATTAGCCATCTCCCTTCACGGCAATGATTTAATAACAAATGTAATGTATATGAACATTTTATACCATAATTTTTTAAAAATCATCTCACCTATAGCAAAAGTGCCGAGAATATTCATTCTCGGCACCTACCTTTAAGAACTCTTATATGTTCTCCCACCATCTAGTAGTAAAATTTGGCCGTGTACATATTTACCCTCATCACCGCTTAAATATTTTACAGCATTACATACATCTTTAGGCGTACCCAGACGTCCAATTGGTATTTCTTTTCTTAAACATTCCTTTGACTCGTCTGTCGGATATAAAACATCCAGCATATCCGACTCAATTACCCTTGGTGCCACAACATTTATATTAATATTGTTATTCCCCAGATCCTTAACAAGAGATCTCATTAAACCAAATGCCCCGCCCTTTGATGATGTATAGTGAATTCCCCCACCAGAACCTGTGATCGCAGAACCAGATCCAATAATAACGACACTTCCCCAGGTTCCATTAAGGGATAAATAGACTTTATACTATAAAATAGTCCGTGAAGATTAACAGCCATCGTCTTTTTCCAAGTAGCCCAATCTATATCAAGGAAATTTACCGTTCTAGTGATACCTGCCGAGTAAACAAGTGTATGAATAGTTCCAAACTTCTCCTGTATTTCATTCGCCAGGGATTTCACACTCTCCCATGAACCTGCATCCACCTCAAAAGGGAATAGATTATTCAGACCACTTTCTGTAATTACTTTGTTTAACATATTTTTATTTATATCTGCAACTGCAACATGATGCCCTTCTGCACCAAAATTCAAAGCAATTTCTTTACCAATCCCGTTTGCTCCACCAATAATAAGGATATTTTTTTCTTTCAATTTTTTAACACCTCATTATCATTGCTTAGTTCATCAACTTCATAATCAAGATATGGTGAACATAGAAGTAAAGCCTTATTAGCCATTGCCTCTATTATTCTTGTTTTTTCATAAGTAGCTAGTTTTTTATCATGAAGAGATGCAGGCGGACAAACTCCCTTCACTTTAATACCTCTTCCCTTAAACTCTCTAGAAAGGCCTCTAGTAAACGATTCTAAGGCACTCTTAGTTGCAGCGTAATGAGGTCCTATCTCTCCTGTTTCAGCTGAATGTGAAGATATATTAATAATTGTCCCTTCACCTACTTGAAGCATAAATGGTAAAATTTCTTGACAACAAAGAAATAGGACATCTAAATTCGTTTCAAATGTGTCTAGCCATTTCTCTGTAGTTAGCTGATCTATAGATTCTATTGCAACCTTTTCTGCATGATTAACAAGTATATCAATTTTACAACTTTTCTCGATAATCTTACTTACAACTGACCTAACAGCCTCAGGTGTATGTAGGTTATCTGTTATTACATAGGCAGTGCCACCAAAAGAAAGGATTTTTTCTTGAAGATTAGCAGCATCTTCCTCATTAAAGCGATGAATCCAAACCTCTGCTCCAGCCTTAGCAAGCTTTTCACAAATTTTTGCACCTAGATTATCGTCCACACCAGTTACAAGTGCTACTTTATGATTTAATGTTAAATCAAACATGACTTCCCTCTTTTCTACGGTTTTATTAGTACTTTTAAAACCTTTTCAGATGGATTATGTGCACATTCAATTGCCTTATCAAGCTCTGATAATGGAAAACGGTGGGTAATCATATTTTCTACATCAAACACTTTATTTCTTAACATTTGGATGGCACTCTCATAGTTATATGGATTAGATGAATAAGAACCAATTACTTTTATTTCATCATTAAAAAACCTGGAAGCTGGTATGGCTATATCTGTGTCTTTAAATGGAGCAAAAACTAATACAGTACCACCTCTTGCTACACACTCCATTGCTTGAGGAAGAAGTGACTGAATTCCCGCTGAAATAATAACAATATCTGCTCCCTTTCCATTTGTTAGCTCCATTACCTTTTTAACTACTTCTTCATTTTGGCTGTTTATTGCTTCATCCGCTCCAAATTCTATTGATTTCTCGAGACGATAAGGATTTATATCGCTAACAATAATCTTTGATGCAAGCAAATGCTTTACGATTTGAATTTGAAGAAGGCCAATTTGGCCAGCACCCATAATAAAGACTGTATCTCCAGGTTGAGTGTCAATTAATTCAAACCCATGGAGACAGCAGGCGATTGGCTCAACGAGCGCACCTTCCTCATAACTCATCCCATCCGGGAGTCGCCCCATCGTGTGTCTTACATGTAAAGCGGGAACACGAATATATTCTGAAAAACCACCTGGGTCAAGATTTGTTTGTTTAAATTGATCACAAAGGCTGTATGAACCTCTTTTGCAATAATGACATGTGAAACACGGAACATGATGGGCTACAAATACTCTGTCACCCACTTGATAATCTTCTACTTTGCCTCCTACTTTAATTATTTCTCCTGAGACCTCATGACCTAGAACAGTTTGTGGGGGAACCTTTTGATCAAGTACTTTATGAATATCTGTACCGCAAAGTCCACATGCATGCATTTTTATTAATACCTCATCCTCCCCAATGCTAGGAATTGGGCGGTCTTCACACCTTATGTTTTCTTTGTCATAAAAGGCCGCTACTTTCATTCGTAATTCTTTGTCCTTAGATTCATTTTGACTGTACTGAGTCACAACGTTCACGAATCCCACATCCTTCCAATTTACTTTCGATAACTTCTAATAATTCCTTATATCCTTCGAGATTACTAGATACCCAGTATCTACCACCTAATAGACGATATTTCCCAATTCTTATAAAAGCCTTTCCTACATAACCGTAGTCTTTAAGTGTCAGTTCATCTACATCTTTCCATTTATACTCATGCTTTCTCCAAAACCCTTCAAAAATAATGGATTCAGGTGTTAACGTAATACTAGATGGATTATTTAAACCTATAAGAGAAGATATTAATAATAGAGGCATTGCTACTAAGATTAGTTGATATATACCCAATGGGCCATTCATTATTACTCCATGTACTGCCCATATAAACAAACCAATCATTAAAACCACCGGAAAAATAATAGAAAGCCAAAGTACATGTGTACTGTATCGATAGTGCTTCATAACCCTTCCCCCATTTGTAGAAAAAGCAAAAAAACTCTAAATTAGTTTTTTTGCTTTTTCTTCTTTTTGTTATTTATTCAATATAGCTAATAATTTTTTGAATATCAGCATCAATTCCAACTCCTGTAAGGAAAGAAATCGTTTGAATAACTGGTGTGTCTCCAGTATCACTAACCGGTGTAGTCGTAACAATTAAATCTGCTCCTCTGGCCTTTGAAGGTACCTCAGATGCTTTACATTGTTCAACAATAACATTTATGCCTTTGTTCTTTAGTGTTTCTTCTATCTTCTTCGCTACTACAGTTGATGTTGCAACCGCTGTTCCACAAGATACTAAGATTTTCTTTGCCATAATAAATTCCCCCTATGTTAATTTCATTAGTTATTGTTTAAGCCTTGAACGCATTTCCATTTTCCCCTGTTGTAATAACAGGCTTTAACGTCTTTGGATCTAATCCCATTTCATTTGCATATTGTTTTTTAATGTCATTTCGTACCCAGTACCAAAGTAAAGCATAGGCAGCCGCTGCAACAATTGCTCCAATAAAGTATGGGTTACTCGGATCTAATAAGCGAACAATAATCCATGGAATAACGTGGGATCCTAAATCAATCCCAGAAATTTGGGTTGCTCCCTCAGGGAAATCAAAACCGACTGCTCTTCCCATTGTTGTTGCTAAATCTGCAAGATTAGTAGCAATAAAGAATACAATCATTAAAGTTACGATACTATTGATAATACCTCGAATAATATTTCCTCTTGCTGCTGCAACTGCCCAAACCACAGTGAATGGAAGAACCGCAAAATCTGCAAAAGGTAACATTCCGTTATACGGAAGAATTACAGCTAATAATAGAGTGATAGGAACCATGATTAACGCAACAGCCATATTAGATGCGGTTCCAATTACGATTGCTGTATCAAGGCCAATATAAACATTTTTCCCTGGGAACTTTTTGTTAATTAGGTCTCGAGCTCCTTCAGAAATAGGAATAAGTCCTTCCATCAAAAGCGCTACCATTCTTGGCATTAGGATTAATACTGCCGACATTTGTATACCCAATGTTAGAATTCCTTTTGCATCGTACCCCCCTAGGAATCCGATGAGAAGACCTAGTACTAACCCCATTACAAGTGGTTCACCGAATATACCAAATTTCTTTTTTAACGTTTCAGGGTCTGCCTCAATTTTATTAATTCCTGGTATCTTGTCTAAGATTCTGTTACTTGCGTAGGTGATAGGAGCAAAGTTAACTGTCTCGGAATGAGCCATTGACACTCCCTTCAGACCAAAATGGTGTTCAACCGCTGGAGCAGTCCAGTCTGCCAACTTAAGTGTAATAGCTGAAACAATTAATCCCACAGCAATTGCTAGAATCATATTGTCATAAGCATAATAAGTAACAGAAGCAGCAAAGATTAGATGCCAGAAGTTCCAAATATCTACGTTAAGCGTCTTAGTTAAATTCGTAGATAGCATGATTACATTTAATACTAATACTAGTGGAATCATTAATGGTGCAACTGGTGTACCAAATGAAATGGCCGCACCTATTGGCCAACCCACATCGAGAATATCAAGATTCAGCCCTAATTTTTCAACCATGGCTTGAGCAGCAGGTCCAATTGCTCCGGATAAAAGGCCAATAACAAGATTTACCCCTATAAATCCAATCCCGATAGTAATACCAGCAGTAAATGACCTTTTGAAGCCTTGCTTTAAAAACAAACCAAAAACCGTCATAATGATTGGAAGCATGATCGAAGGACCTAAATCTAATACAAAATCAACAGCTTGCTTAATCATTGAAAGACCCCCTAGTTTTAAGTTAGCGCTTACATTTATGGTGAAATAACATCCTAAACACTAATTTGGTTTAACTCTTTGTCTAAAATATCAACAACTTCTTTAGCAGATTGTGCATCTTTTAGCTGGGACATCGCTGCTTCATTTTGAAAAACATCCATTAATCTTTCTAGCATAACCAATTGCTTTGAGGGTTCTGTAATAGCTAACATTAGCACAATTTCAACGTTTACTGATGTTTCCGGACTACCCATCATTTTAAATTCAACAGGATTCTCTAATATTGCAACCGAAATCATAGGGCTTATCACATGCTCTGGATCTGTATGAGGAATCGCCACTCCCATAGTTGCTAGTGGTAATCCAGTTGAAAAAACTTTTTCCCTTTCTAATATGGCTGGTAGAAAAGAGTCTTTTACATAATTGAGCTTCTTCAATTCTTCACACAGAACCGCAATGACCTCATCACTATTTTTTGCTTTTACATTCAAACGAACTACCTTTTCATCAAGGTTTATTAATTTTCCCATAATATATCCCTCCTTCTTTATGTATTACTGAAACAAGCCTTTTACTTTTGTTCAGGTATGTTACATTTGTAATTATCATAAAATATCATAACGAAACAGTCAAGTTGTTTTTAGATAATTCTAACTATTAACATTTTTCGACACTAAATAAAAAGTGGACAATTACACGAAAAAGCCTACAAAAAGTAAGCTTTTAACGTGCAAATTCTACTATACAGCTGATTGTATTGCTTTTTGTGTTTTTAGTTTATTGACCGCATTCACTGCGGCTTCGTAGAAAGTCTCTGATAATGACGGATGCGGATGAATCATTTTGGCAGCCTCATCTATCGTCCCTTCTAAATACATGAAAGCTGAAGCTTCTGAGATCATTTCCGTTACATGTGACCCGGCCATAACCACACCGATGATTTCACCGTATTTTGCCTCATAGATAATCTTTGTAAATCCTTCCGGTTCTCCAGCACTCAGTGCTTTCCCACTACCAGCAAAGTCGAATTTTTCTACACGTACATCAAGCCCCTGCTTTTTCGCTTCCTCCTCGGACAGACCAACGGAGGCGATTTCAGGGAGCGTATAAATACAACGGGGCATGACTTTATAGTCGATAACATCCATCTCTCCAGCAGCATTATTCGCGGCAACAATTCCTTCTGCACTTGCTGCGTGTGCGAGCTGCCAACCGCCGATTACATCCCCAACTGCATAAACATGATCGTGAGTGGTTTCCATCTTTTCATTAACTTTAATGAAGGGGCCGTTCTGTTCTAGATTAAGTTCTGTGACTGCGGATAAATTCGGGCGGCGTCCAGTGCTTACGAGTAATGTATCTGCTTGCAATGAAAGCTCTTTTCCCTTTGAATCCTGGCAAATGACCGTTTTCACACCCTCTGTTTCTTGAACTCTTTGTACTTTTGCACCTGTATGGATGTTGATTCCCTTTTTCTTTAACATCTTTGTTAAGAATTTTGAAGCTTCCACATCTTCTGTGGGGATGATCCGGTCAGCAGCCTCGACGATGCTTACTTGCGCTTTAAGAGATGCAAAAATAGTCGCAAATTCAACTCCAATCACTCCGCCACCAATAATAATAACTGATTTAGGAATCTCTGGAATATCAAAGATCGTATCACTTGTATCAAAATGAACCGTATCCAGCCCTGCAATTGGCGGCACAGCAGGGGTCGACCCTGTTGCGACAATCACTTTTGCAGCCTTAACAGTCTCTTCCCCATCAGATGTTTTCACCTTCACTTCTCCGCCGGGTAGAACCGATCCATATCCGTTATAAACATCAATCTTCCCCTGCTTTAGTAGAAAGGCGATGCCTCCACGTAGTCGCTGAATCACATCATCTTTTCGCTTTTTCATTTTGCTAAAAGAAAAGCTAAGGTCACCAGTTTCAATGCCCCAATCCTTCGCCTTTTCAATTTGCTCAATGACTTCAGAATGTTTCAAATAGGTTTTTGATGGGATACAGCCGCGGTTTAGACATGTTCCACCAAGGAAGTCTGCCTCGATGAGAGCAGTTTTTTTTCCCAACTCCGCAGCATGTAAGGCAGCTACATAGCCTCCGGGCCCTCCTCCAACCACAACAATATCGTAGGATTTCACCATGTATTATTCACCCCCTATACCAATAACTCGTATGGACTTTCAAGTATTTGCTTTAACTCTGTTAAGAACGCAGCAGCCGGTGCTCCATCCATCGCTCGGTGGTCGAAGGATAGACTAAGCGTCATCATAGGACGTATTTCAAGAGCACCATTTATAGCCACAGGCTTATCTTGAATTCGACCAACACCAAGAATGGCACTTTCAGGCTGATTAATAATTGGAGTAAATGCATCAACTGCATACATACCCAGGTTGCTAATGGTAAATGTAGATCCCTTCATTTGATCTGGAAGTAATTTATTTTCGCGAGCACGTTTACCAATTTCTTTTGCGTCACTTGTTAACTCTGCAAGTCCCTTACTCAAAACATCTTTAATTACTGGAACCATTAATCCATCCTGGACAGCAACAGCTAGTCCGATATGAACCTGGCTATGCTGAATAATTTCGTCCCCGTCAATTGATACATTTACCTGTGGATGACGAGCCAGTGCTGCACCTACAGCTTTTACGAGGATATCAGTAAACGACAACCGGAAGCCTGTTTGCTTTTCAATTACAGGTAGAAGTGCTAGACGAAGTTCCTTTACCTTCGACATTTCCACTTCAGTCGTTAATGTTACATGTGGTGCTGTGTAAGCACTTTGTGCCATTCTGTCAGCAATTACTTTTCTCATACCTGTCATTTTTCTGCGCTGTGCTGCTGGTACAGAATTGGCTGCTGGTGGTGTTGGCTTAGAAGAGTTTGCTGTAACCACATCCGCTTTAACAATTTTCCCGTTCGAACCGCTACCAGTTATGGAGGATAAGTCTACCTGTTCGGCTAAGGCAATTTTCCTTGCAAGTGGAGTAGCTTTTGATGCTGAAGCAGTAGCCTCTAGATGACTAAGCACATCTTTTTTATGCACACGACCATTTGGGCCGCTGCCTTTAATAAATACCAATTCAAGTTTATTCGAGCGTGCCATTTGGCGTGCTGCCGGGGTTGCACGTGGTTTCTCACCTTCTTGAATATTACTTACTAGTACAGGTTCCTCTTGACGTTCGGAAATTACCTCTTCTTTTTGTTCCTCTGCTGGTGGTTCTTCCCCAGCAATCCCTGGTGAACTGTCAGGTACTTTTTCTCCTTCTTCGCCAATGTAACCAATAATTTGGTTGACCGGTACTTCAGCGTCGACATCAAAGTATTTTTTTAATAATACACCTTCATCATAAGCCTCTACTTCGATATTGATTTTGTCTGTCATAATTTCAAAAAGTGGTTCACCGATTTCAACAGTTTCCCCTTCTTCTTTAAGCCACTGAAGGAGGGTACCCACTGCCATCGTGCTGCTTAGCTTCGGCATAAATATTTCTTTTGCCATATTGCCCCCTCCTCCTTACTTATTCTTAACAGTTTCTTTAACAGCTTCGATAATATCTGGAACTTGCGGAATCGCCGCTCTTTCTAATTTAGGATTATACGGAATCGGAACCTCTTTACCGCCGAGTCGCTTGATTGGAGCATCTAAATAGTCAAATGCTTCGCTTTCAGCAACCACACTAACGATTTCTCCACCGAATCCTCCCCGTTGCACAGCTTCATGAACAACAATTAAACGTCCGGTCTTCTTTACAGAATTAATAATCGTTTCTTTATCGAGTGGAACAATGGTACGAGGATCCACTACTTCCACACTGATTCCTTCTTTTTCAAGTTCCACTGCTGCTTCCATCGCTTTATGAACCATGATAGCAGTAGCAACAATCGTGACATCTGTTCCTTCACGCTTGATATCTGCTTTACCTAATTCAATTTTGTAGGATTCCTCAGGAACATCACCTGTCGTTTTATACAATAATTTGTGTTCGTAGAAAATAACTGGGTTATCATCGTCAATGGCTGCTTTTAACAAACCTTTTACATCATAAGCTGTGGACGGCTGAACCACTTTTAATCCTGGAATATGAGCCATCCAAGCTTCAAGACTTTGTGAATGTTGGGCAGCAGCACCAGTTCCTGAACCAGCTGGTGTCCTTAGTACCATTGGTACTTTTCCCTTGCCTCCAAACATATAACGGGTCTTCGCAGCTTGGTTCACCATTTGATCCATAGCAATCGTAATAAAATCAGAAAATTGGAGTTCTAATATAGGACGCATTCCTGTTAATGCCGATCCTATTGCCGCACCAGCAATCGCCGCTTCTGAGATGGGTGTATTACGGACACGTTCAGGTCCAAACTCTTCAATCATTCCACGTGTGACACCGAAAGCTCCTCCATAAACACCGATATCTTCCCCAAGAATAAATACATCATTGTTTTCCCGCATTTCTAAGCTCATTGCTTCCCTTACTGCTTCTAAATAAGTTATTTGTCTAGTAGCCATATTTTCTACTCCTCTCTTTACGCGTAAACGTCCTCTAGTAAACTATCAAGGGATGGTTCTGGGCTGCTTTCAGCAAATTTTACAGCATTCTCGATTTCCTGGTTTGCTGCCTCCTGAAGTTGTTTGGCGGTTTCTTCTGTTAATACACCCGCATCGATTAACGTTTCTTTAAAACGCTTGATTCCGTCTTTTTCTCTCCATTCCTTTTCTTCCTCACGGGTACGATATTTTTTCGCATCGCTCTTGGAATGTCCTTTCCAGCGATACGTTTTCATTTCGATTAATGTAGGACCGTTGCCACCACGTGCATGCTCAACTGCTTCATGAACGGTATTCATAATTTCAATCATGTCAAGACCGTCAACCACATGACCAGGGATTCCGTAACCGCTAGCACGATCAGCAATATTTTCTACACGAGTCATCTCTTTAACCGGACCTGACATTCCGTATTGGTTGTTTTCACAAATAAAGACAACGGGCAGGTCCCAGATGGCTGCTAGATTCACAGATTCATGGAAACTTCCTTCATTAGATGCACCATCACCGAAGAAACAAAGAACCACATAATCTTCTTTCTTCATTTTCGACGTTAGAGCTGCTCCTACAGCAAGAGGAAGACCTCCACCGACAATTCCATTTGCCCCTAAATTCCCTTTTTCTACATCAGCAATATGCATGGATCCGCCTTTTCCTTTACAATACCCTGTTTCTCTGCCGAAGAGCTCTGCCATCATTTTGTTAACATCGCCTTCTTTTGAAATACAGTGTCCGTGTCCTCGGTGTGTGCTGACGATCTTATCTTTTCTTCCAATGACCGCTATAGAACCTGCCGCAGATGCCTCTTGGCCAACACATAAATGTGTTGTACCGTGAATCAATCCCTTCGCAAAGAATTGGTCAACCTTTTCATCAAAATAACGGATTAACCACATTTCTTTATATAAATCTTTTAATTTCTGCTCAGTAATCATCTCAGGAAGCTTTAATGTTTTAACCATCATTATCTGTTCCTCCTTTTACATTTGTTCTATGCTGTTACCTTTGTAAACATCATATAATCTATCCATATTTTAGTCAAGAAAAAAACGTTATTTTTTTGATAATTTTCATTGGACAAATATTGATATATCAACATTGGTAACGGTTCCAAGAATGCTATGGATTTAAAAAAAGGGAAAAAGGGATCAAGTTTCATTAAACTAGATCCACCTTTTCCCTTTTGTTTACTTCACTGAAATTACTGTTCCTTCATTAATAGTATTTGGGAAGGAATATGGTGATGCAAAAACCGCTCCAGGAAGAACTTCTTCCATTGGCTCCTGGAAGTAAATGGAGACATGCCCTAATTCCTTAAAGTTCTTGTTTGCAAGGTCACCTAATGCGGTAATGGTGAAACTCTCTTCACCAAACTGAATTGTTCCTCCCTGCTTTAGTGGCTCTTCTTCTAGATTCTCAAATTCATGAATGACAGCCATTTCTCTTAATTCCTTCGGTGCTTGTGGACCAAATAAAATTAATATTTTATCTTCTTTAAACGTTGGTACTAATACTCCAATTTCTTTTACCACTGATTTTGTCATCTTGATCCTCCCATTTGTTCGCTTGTCTCTTTATAGTGTCACAAGTGGACGTTGTTCTGTGCTTGTTGGAAAAAGCTGATCTTGAAGTGATCGTAACTTCCATACAGTTGTATTTGTATCTAATTCCACATCATCTTGAGTTAGGAATTGACCTGTCTTGATATCCTTTTTAGCAACTACTTTTCCACTGATTAAACCAATTGGTATATGGCCGTTTACCTTCATGTCCCGGTGTGTTTCAAGTACACCACGCACACTATAGCCACCAATTCCATCTAATGTCTCACCTGCTTTAATGTCCCGTTTTGCCACAGCAACGGTTTCAGAAATCGGTGCTCCAAGTGGATGAATAGAAGAATCATGTTCTAATACTGCTTTTGCGATTGTAATTGGAGTTTCTAGACTGGCTAAGTGGTATGGACGATAAAACACATAGTGTGGTCCATTACCCACTTTTAAGTAGCGAAGTTCTTCGTCAACTGGTTCAAGATCACTTTTTACAATGACGAATACTCCCGGTGCTAAACCGTTTACATATTCTACAACGCCGAAGTTATCCAGGACTCCTCCATTTTCCTTTAGGTCTAATTTATCAGCAACATCTTGAACAGTTGCAGATACACCGTGCATTCCGACTTTATCTGGCACTAAGCCAATCGCGTTACTTAAAAGATTCATTTCCGCCATTGTTTTTGTTCCATCTTGGAATGCAGCTAGCATATGTGCACTCATATGCTTTGCCTTGGCTTCTGCTGCAGCTACGTCTGGGTTTGATAGCGGGTTGAATGGATTGTTTTTGCCTTTCCCAGCAACCAAAACTTCTAATCCCATTGTTTTAGCAAATTCATATAATTCTAGAGTCGCTGCTGGCTCATCCCCTGCAGAGCCTGTGTATACCAATCCAGCATTCGTAAACATTTGGTACATAATTGAACCGATTGTGATATCAACCTCTACGTTAAGTAGGACAATGTGTTTTTTCGAACGCAAAGCCTCCAGTGACACGTTTGCTCCCACTTCTGGAACACCTGTTGCATCAACAATCACTTCTACATGATTTGACTGGATAACATCTCGATAGTCGTTTGATACAACCATTGGATCTTTTCTCGTAGATTGTGAGGAATAATAATCAGCAGCTCTTTGCGCCGCCTGAACATTTACATCACAAACACCTGTTACGATCATACCAGGGATTTTTGAGATTTGTGCAATCATTCCAAAACCCATTTGCCCTGCACCGATAACCCCTACTTTAATTGGTGCATTTTCACGTTCACGTTGTAAAAGCTTAGTGTAAATTGACATGAATAAATTCCTCCCAAAAAATTCAATTAATACGCTTACATTTTCTTTTAGAATAGAAATCTTTTAATTACATTTTTTAGTCTTATACAAATGTTATTGATTGTAACAATTCATTTACTTACGTAACATTTGTTACAATGCATATCATTTGTTCCATACTCTTAGTTTAAGTGCTTGTGTAAGCCCTGTCAAGTCATAATATTCAAATATATCAGATAAAAGGGTGAATTAATGGAGTATTTGAGGTTGAAAAAGGTTGTTTATGATTGCTGTTTAAGTCATTTATTATTGGGGGGAGTGTAGGCCTATTAGACGCATGAAAGTCCAAACAAGAAAAAGCTGCACAGTAGGAGTGCAGCTCGACTATTATCCTTCTACCAGCGCATTTCCTGTTGCTTCATCTGTAATCAGTACATGAATCAAGCCGCCCTCTAATGCAGCTTTGATGGCTAGAACTTTTTCTAAACCAGAAGCAACCCCTATTACTAAGGGAATCGCTTTCAATTTTTCCAGTTCAATAGCTATCACTCTTTCATTCCATGAATTGTCTACAGGTTTTCCAAATTTATTGATGAAGTTATAACAAATATCCCCTACAATTTCGTGATCATTAGTGATTTGCTGATGATCTGAACCCATGTATGCTTTAACCATGGTAGAGTCCTCAGGACGTCCTCCAATCCCGACAACTGCGATATTGGATTGTTCTGCTAGATTTAGAGTGCAACGTATGGAAGGCTGGCGAATCAATACTTCCTTCCCTTCCTTTGTATCGACCATTACTGGAACATGGAGCAACTCATACTTGGATTGAAGTGCATTTCCCACTTTGGAAACAATACTATTAGAATGAATATCCACTTGTTCGTTCCCCATTCCCCCCACTAAAGGGACAACCGTAGCGGATGGAAATACCTGCACTGAATTGATTGCCTTAGCAACTTCTTTTAATGTTGTACCCGAAGAAATCCCGATGATTTGACCATCCCTAATTACTCTCTGCAAATACTCAGAGGTCGCTTCACCTAATTGTTTTTTTGAAGACTCATGACCTACACTCTCTATACACACTACTTCACGTAAATTGTATAGACGCTCAATTTTCCGTTCTAGATTTCTAAACTGATGAATTTGATCATCATGAATAATGATTTCAACAATGCCTTCCTCCCTCGCCTTTGTTAACACCTTTGAAACAAGAGAGCGGCTGATTCCTATCTTTTCTGCAATTTCCGACTGAGTCGCTCCTTCGTCATAATACATTTGTGCGACTTTCACTAGAATCCTTCTATCTTGAATAACCATAGCGATCCTCTTCTTTCATAACATACTGCCCTTACAAAAACCAAAATTTTAATACATACCAAAACTAGCAAAGTAGGCAATTACAACGGATACAATACCTGTGACTAAGCGGCTGTATAATACGGCAGGTACTCCGTAACGCACCGTTTCAGGTTTTGCCTCTCCAAGAGATAAACCAACGGGAATAAAATCACAACCTACCTGGCCGTTGATAGCAAATAGTGCAGGTAAAGCGTATTGTGGTGGAATATTTCCTAATGCGATTTGTGTACCGATTAATACCCCAATAACCTGCGCAATAACGGCCCCTGGTCCTAAAACTGGAGATAAGAAGGGCAGAGTACAGACAATAACGATTACTAGAAGCCCCCACAGAGAACCAGCGAGCGGCGTTAGTGCCTGGGCAATCCAATCACCGACACCAGTGTAGTTGATAATCCCCATTAACATACTAACGAAAGCCATAAACGGAAGAATATTTTTAATAAGAATATCCATTGTGTCACGGCCTGCCTGATAGAAAGTTCCGGTTACGTTACCGATTCCTTTCGAAAAACGCAGCAAGAGATTGTCTTTTTGCTGGCTAGCTACTTCTTTTTTCAACTCGGTATAGCTTTCTTTGAATTTTTCTTTATCTTTTGTATCAAATTTTGGCTCATCCGTTACTTCTTGTGCACCGGCGGACTGACTATAGCCTTCAGCAACCGCAACCTCTTTTGGTGTAACACCTGATACAAAGATATCATCAGTAATATATTTCGAAAGTGGACCTGACGGAGAAGAAGGAAGAACATCGACTGTTAAGATACGTTTCATCGGATATACGCCAATCCTTGCTGTACCACCACAGTCAATAATGACACACGCCATTTCTTCTTCTGGATATGATCCCTTAAACCCATCAACTGCCTCAGCACCAGTCAATTCTGCAATTCTAGCAGCAACGGGATGGATTCCGCCTCCTGTAATTGAAACAATTTTATTCTTCTTTGCATTAGGTTCGATATAAAGTCCAACACCCCAGCCACCTGATCCTTTTGATACAAATACTCCACGATATGTCGTCATCTACAACCTCTCCCTTCTATGCTAAGTCTACGCCCTCTTTTTTCGCTAAATATTTTGTAATTAATTCTGTCACGATGCCACGAATTAAGATAACAACTACACCGACGATAAAGTAACGAACAGCTAAGTCAGCTACTGGCAGCCCTAATTCCTGAATACCGTTTGCAATACCTAAGTATACGAACAGCTCACCTGCGTTAGCGTAAGGAAACAATCCTGTTACCGGATGAACGAAAGATACCGCTGAATCATAAAAAGCTGGTTTTTGCTTTTCAGGTAAAAAACGACCGAAAGTATAAGCCATCGGGTTTGTTAACATTAGAACTGAAAGAACTGGCATTAGTGTATATCGAAGGATAGTATATTTTGCAGCAAACTGAATGATTCTTGTTACTCTTTCTTCCCCTACGAACTTCATCATTGCATAAGTAAATGTTAATAGAACAACCAGCGTTGGAACAATTCCCGTTACTAGTCCCATAAACGTTTCGCCACCAGCTTGGAACATCCCAATAAAATGTTCCCCTAACCATTTAATCCATTCCATTTGTTTGACCCCCTTTTTATACTCCCATTGACACTTTGTTCTTAGATATAGTTAACAATGCATTTTCACTTGCTTGTAATAATGCTTTACTATAAGCAGGAAGTTTGTTTTTCCCTTTTTCAGGAATCACATCATTCACATCACTAACAATTTCGCCCACATGTTTGCCCTTATACTTCTCTAACGGCTTGAACTTTGTTAGAACGGACATCCCCTTTAACATGTGACACTCATGTATGATGTAGTTGCTATCAACAACCAAAATGGCAATCGCTCCCGGCTTGAACTTTCCTCGCTCCATCCCTGAGAACATAAAATAACCATCATTGCCTTTGTAAACGCTAACAATTTTATCGATATTTCTCTTGTATTGCTTAATTTGAAAAAACGATAAAAGATACTGAACAATGAGAATCGTACAAAGTATAAAAGCAAGCTGCATAAAATCTCTCCTTTTCCCACTTCATAGTCTAGTAGATTCCTAGGCCTCCTCTCCTATAATAACGCTTTCATTTTACTTTAATTCGCGAACCAGGAACAAATGTTACAACTTATAACTTCAGCGAAGTTGTTTTTACATTTGTTACAACGTTTAACATTTGTTATAAACTAAGAATAATAAAAAGTCCCTCCACTTGTCAATAATCTATAAAAATAAAATTCTAATAATTCTGTAAGTAAGGCGTATTGAATGATTATGGAATTGAAAAGGAGTTGCCTCAGCAACCCCTAGTTTTTCTCCATTCTAGATAATGAAATATCCCTCATAGCCATCCAAAGCATGACATTTTAAATCATATAGATAAAAGGTGTTTCTGTTTCACCTTTGCCATTAGAAGAGAATGTTATCTTCATCTCCTCAAGTAATTTTTCTATTGATACATAACCTATTTCCTTTTTATATTTTTTATCCCAGCCAGCTCTATAGGCAGTATCTCTTACAGAACCTTTCATTCCAACAAAATATAATTCGATATTACTTTGTTGTTTTAGTTGATCTTTGAACTCTTCAAGCAATTTACATGCAGTTGTATCCATATCATTAACACCTGAAAAATCTAATATTACCAAATTCACCTTTGACCTTTGGAATAGTAAATGTCCTATTTTCTCTTCAAGGTAAAATACGTTCGCAAAATGTAAGGAAGAATCTATTCTTAAAAAAATTATATCGTCAAGTGTCTTAGCCTCGGGAAATCTTTTCAAATCCCGAAACGTTTTTTCCATTTCAAGATATCCAATTTCTATAATACTTGATTTAAACATTCTACTTAATAATTGGTAGAAACTAAAAATAGCACCAATTAAGATTCCCCATTGAATACCTACAAAAAGCGTAGCTAGAAATGTAACTAACCAACTCCAACCATCGACGGGTTTAATTTTGATTAATTTTTTAAATTGCTTTAAATCAATTAGCTTATAAACCGCAACCATAATGATTGCAGCTAATACTGCGTTAGGTAGGTAATAAAAATAGGATGTAAAAAATAGGAGTGTAATCAGAATCAGCATTCCTGTAAAAATGGAAACCATTTGAGTAGCCCCACCACTTTGGTGGTTGACTGCGCTTCTAGAAAAGCTCCCATTTATAGGTAATATTTGAAAAAACGAACCAAATATATTTGCTAGCCCTAAAGCTTTTAATTCCCGGTTGGGATTTATTTTATACTTTTCTTTATCAGCAATAGATTTACCTATTGCAAGAGATTCCATAAATCCAAGTAACGCGATAGTGAGTGCAGGTAGAATAATTTGTTTAACAGCTGCTAATGTAATAGTAGGAAAAAGAAGTGATGGAAAACCACTTGGAACCATTCCAACAATCTTTACCCCTTCTTTGTTTAACCCAAAAGAATAAACAATAATTATAGAAAGTAGTATCAGCAATAACGCTGCAGGAACTCGTGGACTTACTTTTTTTAGTAAGACTAAAAAAGCAATGCTAGTTCCCCCAATTAATAAAGTAACCCCATGTATACGACCAATTTTATTTACCACATCGTGAATTAATAGATGAACTTGAAAGTAATTCCCTAAATCAATACCTAACAAATGCTTTAATTGACTCAATGCAATGATAATGGCAGCTGCGGACGTGTAACCTCCTAGTACAGAGGGGGAAATAAATCTAACAATAAAGCCTAATTTTAAAACACCAAATAAAAATTGAAAAATACCTACCATTAATGCTAATAAAATAACAAATGTAACATATTCAGATGTCCCTGGTTGCCCAACTGCGGAGATACCAGAAAATACTAATAAAGATGTGATTGCTGTTGGACCAACTGAAAGATGTCGGGAAGAGGCAAAAAGTGCATATATGAGTAATGGAAGTGTCGAGGCATATAGCCCCATTACAGGTGGGAGACCTGCCAGCATGGCATAGGCCATTCCTTGAGGAACAAGCATGACAAATAGCGTAAAACCAGCCAAAAGATCATTCATCATTAAATTACGATTGTAAGGTTCCTGCAAATTTAGTGGGATAAATTTTCTAAATACCATTTCCACTTTTCCTTCTTTTATCATTTTTTCGAAAACAAGAAAATTACTACACTATTTAAAGAAAACAACTCCCTTCCATTGGAGAGTTGTTTATTTACATTTCATTCGTAAACATGCTCTTGATTTTATTATACTAAATCAGTTCTCCATTTGACTCAATAACTTTCATATACCAGGCAAAGTTCTATTTCTTCAAACATCATTCAAAAGAATAAATTAACTTTTATTGTTCAACAAATTCCCTCTGGTACATAGAGATCAGGATTTCGAACGTACTACCACCAAATATGAAAAGAAAACCCTTGCGAAAATAACGAGCAAGGGTTTTCCTATTTTCTTCTGAGTTGTATTTTAGTCAAATATGATTTGGTACATGTTAATCAACAACATAATATTCAGTAGTTCCATCAAGTTCAGGAATCTGCTTATTGGTTATGATTAAACATTCTTGAATATCAAACGCCTTACATAATGTATTTTTATTAAACTTTGAGCTGTCTGCTAGTACATAGCATTTATTTGAGTTCGTTTTGACAATACTCTTTTTACTTGCTTCTCGAAAGTCGGGAGTATTTACCCCCACATTTAAACCAAAGCCACTGGCACCAAGAAAAGATTTATCAAAGTTTAGATTTCTTAAAGAAGAGTCTGTTAGTGGTCCTGAGATAGAATCCAAATTTCTATTAACCTCTCCTCCTACAATTGTAATGTTTTCTATATGAGTACCATTAACCTCACTCAACACCTGGATATTGGAAGTAACTACTCTAATCCCTTTTGATGCAATGTATTTTACAATGGCTGAACATGTCGTGCCTGAATCAATGTATATAACATCGTCATCTTCTACTAAAGAAGCAGCAAATTTTGCAATTCTTTCCTTGCTTTCTTTATTTAGTAACTTCTTTGTGCCTACAGGAATTTCATGTGAATCCAGCTTTAATTTAACTGCTCCACCTCGTAAAAGGACAATAAAATTTTCATCCTCCAGAATTTTTAAATCTCTACGAATAGTAGATTCAGAGACCCCCTCAAAAATTTTCAATAGATCTTCAATATAAAGGATTTGTTTATTTTCTAATTCATCCATTATTTTTTCTCTTCTGACATAAGGGATCATAATTTAATACCTCGATACATTTTTATTAAAAGTTTTTTATCACACATATTCGTTTAACTCTAACAGTGTTGGCATTGCATCTTGAGCGCCAATTTTGGTAACCGTTCTTGAACTAACTATTGAAGCCAATTCTCCTATTTTCTCAATCGGCAACTCCTTCATAAGTCCGTAAGCTAATGCCCCAGTATAAGAATCTCCTGCTCCTGTTGTTTCGACTACATCTACTGTTCTGCAAGGAATGTGAATGGTTTTCTTTCCATCATATATAATACTGCCTTTTTCACCAAGAGTTATGATTAACAGATTATTAGTATATTGATAAAGCTTATCGCAAACCTTTTCAGCCTCGCTTAGCGATGACACACTCTCTCCAGCATAAAAACTAGCTTCCGTTTCGTTAACCACTAGACAATCCACCAGTTTTAAACAATCAACATCTATTTCATTTGCAGGAGCAGCATTTAATATCACATAGCAATTATACTCTTTCGCCTTTTTAATGGTATATTCCACCAATTGTTTTGGAATTTCTAATTGCAATATAACGATTTTGCTTTTCTTAAACAAGCCTTCCGCCTGATCGATATCCTCAATCGTCATACTGTAATTAGCACCTTTTGCTATGGTTGCAACCACACTTCCATCTGAAATTGCATTCACAATGCCAAGTCCAGTGTTTGTATCAGCCTTTGAAACATAGTCAGTATTCAAGCCATACTTTTTCATATTTGCAATTAATTCCGAGCCAAATTGATCATTGCCAACCTTACCTACCATATAACTTTCAAGTCCCAGCTTGGCACACTGTACTGCTTGATTGGCTCCCTTCCCACCTCCACAGAAAGTGACACTATCTGCTGTAAAGGTCTCGCCAATTTCCGGAAGTCGTTTTTGCTTAAGGATAATGTCATAATTGATACTACCGACTATTGTAACCGCATTCTTTCTCATGGTTATTTACCTACCTCGATAGTTTTGGTATTACTTCTACCAACCCTCATACCTTTTAGTTTCCCTTGAATTACTTCAAAATAAGCTGCTACTACAATTATAGCTCCGGTTGCAATATATTGCCAAAAACTATCTACACCTACAACAACTAATCCAACTTTTAGAGTTGATAATAAGATAGCTCCAAGTAATGTACCGATCATATTTCCTCTTCCACCAGCCAGGCTTGCACCACCAATCGCAGCTGCCGCAATCGCATTTAATTCATAAGTTTGACCTGCTGCTGGCTCTCCTGACCCTAAGCGCGCTAACAACACCATACCAGCCAAAGCAGCTCCAGCTCCAGAAATGGCATAAGCAAGCATTTTACTTTTGTTAACATTTACTCCTGATAAGAGAGTAGCTTCTTCATTACCCCCTATAGCATATATATAAGTCCCGAGTTTTGTATACTTTAAGATGATATGTCCAATAGCAGCAAATGCAAGAAGTACAAGAATTGATACTGGAAATGCTCCAAAAATATCTGAGTTAAAAATTGATCTGAAATTTTCAGGAATATCCAGAACTGGCCAGCCTCCAGTTATAACATAAGCAATTCCTCTGTATGCACTCATTGTTCCTAAGGTAGCAATAAATGGCTGAAGATTTAACTTTGTAATTAATAGACCATTAAATACTCCTAAAACAAAACCTATTCCCACTCCACATATAATTGCTAATACAGGATTTAAACCACTTACAAGTAAATCACCTACAACTACAATTACAATTGCAAAGATTGATCCTACAGAAAGGTCGATTCCACCTGTAATGATTGCATAAGTAATACCTAAAGCTAATAATCCATTAATAACACTTTGGTCCATAATATCAAGTAAATTACTTCCACTTAAATAGACTGGTTCAATAATGGAAAATACAATAACCATAATTATGATCGCTGCTACTAAGCTTAGTTCTCTACTATATTCCTTAGTTTTTAACATCTTTGTTTACCCCCATCGCATATTGAAGGATATCTTCTTCAGTAAGATTCTGATTTTCAAACTCTTTCACTTTTTGTCCCTCACGCATGACAATGATCCGATCACTTAGGCCTAACACTTCAGGCAACTCGGAGGAAACGACGATTATAGATTTTCCCTTTTCAAGTAATTCTTCTAGGACTCTATAAATCTCTGCTTTCGCTCCAACATCGACACCTTTTGTCGGTTCATCTAAAATTAAAATCTCAGCATCTGAGGAAAGCCATTTAGAAATCACTACTTTTTGCTGATTTCCTCCGCTCAAATTAGTCGTCATATAATGAGGGTTACTAGGTTTTAAGTTGATTTCATCGATATAATAATTACAGTTCTCCGTTTTTTTTCTATGATTCACGAAGCCGTACTTAGAGAATTTCTCCATTTTAGTAAGACCTACATTGTTTGCATTATTAAAAAATTTGATAAACCCTTGTGTTTTTCGATTCTCTGGAATGAGTCCAATCCCCATTAGAACACCTTGGCGAGGATTTTTAATATTCACAGGAACTCCCTTTATTTTTATGGTGCCACCTGACTTTTCCTCTGCACCAAAAATCGTTCTAACTACATCCGTCCTTTTGGAGCCAACTAAACCTGCAAAGCCTAATATTTCACCTTTATGAAGGTGGAAATTAATGTTTTTAAAGACTCCATTCACACTTAGGTTTTCTACTTCCAATACCTTTTCATCAGTCTTTGGAGACGGTTTGGTTCTTACCGCATAAGCTGAAACATCCCTGCCTACCATTTTTTTTATTAATTGCTCTCTTGTAACATCCTTTAATTGAAACGTATCTATATGCCTGCCATCACGAAGGACTGTTGCGCTATCACAAATCTCAAAGACTTCATCTAGTCGATGACTAACGTATAAAATCGTTATTCCATTTTCTCTTAAGTCGTTAATAATAGAAAAAAGTGTTTGTACTTCTTGATTTGTTAGTGAAGCTGATGGTTCATCAAATGATATGAGTTTCGCATTATGATACAATCCTTTGGCGATTGCTACCATTTGCATTTCTCCTGTACTTAACGTACTCGCTAAATCTTCGCTTTTAAAGTTACACTTCATTTTAGTAAGGATCTCATTCGCATCATGATGAAGCTTTTTGTAGTCAATAAACATTCCTTTTCTTGGTTCATGACCTAAAGTAATATTTTGACCCACAGTTAAATCTGGAATTAGACTAACTTCTTGATGAATTTTTACAATTCCATCCTGAATGGCCTCATTGGCATTTTTATATGAAACTATTCGTCCTTGAATTTCTACCGTTCCTTCATATTCATTATTGACTCCATGGAGTGTATTCAATAATGTTGACTTTCCTGCCCCATTCTCACCCAATAGAGCATGGATCTCACCTTTCTTTATATCAAAACTCACCCCATCTAGGGCCTTTACTCCAGGAAAAACTTTTGAAATATTCTGAAATCTAATGATACTTTCTGTTTGCTTTTCCATTTCGATTCCCCTTTTCATACCTATAGTCGAACACAATCAATCCGACTATAGGTATAAACTAGTATATTGTTACTTTGCTATTGTTGGGTCTACCCATTTAATAATCTCTTCAGCTGGTGTATCTACATTTGTTTCATCAATTAACGCTTGAGGAGTCCAAATTACTCTAGGTACTTCCTGTCCGCCCAATTGACGAATGGTCATTTCAACTGCAATTTGCCCTTTATATTTCGGGAAAGAATCGATAGTAGCGTCCAATTCACCTTTACGAATAGATTCATATGCCTCACCGATTCCATCTACTCCGACTACTAATATATCTTTCCCTGATTCATTTACTGCCTCTTGTGCACCTAAAGCCATCGTGTCATTATTTGCAAAAATAGCGGCTAGATCCCCATGCTTTTTAATCCATGTTGCAGCAATATCCTTTGCCTTTGCACGATCCCAATCCGCATTTTGTTTTTCAGCAATATCAATGTTTGGAGCATTATCCTTCATCCAATTCTCAAATCCTAATGTACGTTGTCTAGCAGCAAACGCTTTTGGCATTCCCACTATAATCGCAACCTTACCTTCTCCATTTAATTTTTCTGAGATCCATTGTGCCGCTGATTCTCCGTTTAAATCTGCTTTTGGTCCGACAAAATTTGGAGCCTCCTTGATAATTCCGTCATTAACGTTCATTACTGGGATATCCTTTTCGAGGGCACTTTCAACCCCAGGAACAAGATTGCTGTCAGAAATCGGAGAAAGTAACAAAGCACTATACTTTTTGTTGATCATATCTTTTACAATGGCAAGCTGTCCTTCTTCATCCGCTTCACCTTGTGGGGATTTAACATCAATTGTTAGGTTCATTCCTTTATCACTGAACTTTTGAGCCCCTGTTTCCATTCCTTCTTTCAATGTTCTCCAATATTCATTTTCAAAAGCTTTTGCTACAGCACCTAATTTTATTTCTTCAGATAATTTAGGTACTTCCCCTAAGCTTGATCTTACTTCTTCATATGTTTGACCATCAGCATTATCTGGATTAAAAGCACCTGTATCTTTATCTGGAGATGCACTTCCACTACTGCTATTGCTACTACAAGCTGTCAATCCTAAAGAAATTGCTAAAACACCAGTTACGAATAAATTTTTTTTAGACTTTTTCATTTTTTTATCCCCCTAGAATTTATTAGTAATCGCTTTCAGAACTTATGAAAAAAATTTGTGTGCTTATATTTCAGTTAAAAATTATTTATTAACTTTTAACTCAAACATTGAAAAGAACATCTTGTTTACTGAAATTGCGTCGTTTTTCTCAATCGTTTTTTCAATTTCTGCTAACCCAAGCTGGTCTATTAAGCTACTAATAATATGAATCGCTTTTACATTTTGCTTAATTTCTTCAACTGGTTCCTCTCTAATAGGGAATGTATCAAAATAGATAGCTCCATCATAATTATACTTTTTCAAATAATACATGAATTCTAGTGTCTGCATTAATGATACCGTTCCAACCATTAAGCCGTCATCGTGAGTTCCATAGCCATCATTGATATGAACACCGAATAATTTACCTTTATCTGCTGCAAGGCTTAAGCCATATGCAGGATTTTCTCGTTTCATGAGCATATGACAGTAATCAACTGTAACTCCAACGTTTTCACGATTGATTTCATTTACCATTAACAACGTTAGTCCAATACTATCAATTAATGCATATGATCTTTCTTGATATGGCTTATATTCAATACTGATTTGTAAGTCTGGTGCATAATCAGCAAGTGCAGTGACATATTCCCTAACTTGACTCCAGGCTTTTTGATAATCAACTTGGAATGGATAGTCAAACCCGTCAAAGCCTAGCCATAAAGTTAAAACTTTCCCACCTAATACTCTACAGGTATCTGCAGCCTCTTTACACAAGGTAAACGCATCTTCAGCAATCAGCTTATTATTGTTCCCAAATTCACCATTTATAAAATGATTTCTAAACCTTAAAGCTAATCCATTTGTACTCATGTTTAAATCTTTTAGGGTTTTATTGATTTCATCTACAGAGTAATTCGAAAAATGTTCTGGATAGTTTAAATCAACACATGTAATTCCATCAATCTCTGAAACTTTTTCTAATGCTTTGATAATATCTCCATTGACCTTGGGCATAATTGAATTTATCCTCGTAGCTAATTTCATTGTGAGCCTCCAATTTTTTGTTGAATCTTCTTGTAACTGATTTCTTGAATTAAATTTAACACCATAATAAAGCGATTTCAATAATTTTTTTCACATTTTTTCATTTTTTTTAACTTTTTTTCATCTTTTTTAATATTTTTTCACATACCTATGTGCTCAGTTATTTTATGGATCCAAAATTTCTTTCTACTTTTAACACAAAAAAACACTCAAAAATGTTGATATACAACATAATTGAGTGTTAACTCCACTATAAAAGTTTGTATAGTTCATGGTAATCCTCTTCCTCAGTAAATTCATACCCTCTAATCTCACTTAATTCAACAGGACGAATCGAAGTGTTGTTTTGCATTTGTTTTTTTCGGTATTGATGAGGTGTTGTATGAAACGTGTCTTTAAAAAGTTTATGAAAGGAATTTAAATTTGGAAAGCCACACTCTAACGCGATTTGAATGATGGGCCGGTCGGTTTCTAGCAAATATCGAACCGCATGTTCCAAGCGTATCCCATTTATATATTTGATAAATGACTGTCCCATATGATGTTGAAAATATCTGGATAGATAGGGAGCCGTAAGTTCCTCTGTATCAGCCAACTCTTGAAGTGTGATAGGATTCATATAGTGCTGCTGTATGTAATTGGTTAACCGATTCATCCGTTCAATATCTTTTTCAGAGTTGATAATAACATTTTTCTGATCTTCTTTAAAATGGGTAACCAATTGATACACCACATCTAATAGAAGAGAATGCACTTTAATTTCATAACTTTCTTCCTTCTTTTTTACAGCTAACATGAGTTGAGCAAGCAATGGCCTGATTTTGTTATAGGATTGCTGGTCGATACTCTGAAATGACTGACAACGAAAGGACTCGTTCTCAATATTACTATAAAATTTTTTAATAAAATTTATTGGAATTTGAATAAGTAATAGTTTATTCTCTTGATCAGATTCAACCCCATGCACCTCATTACTGTTAATGAGCAAAAGGTCATTTTCCTCAAGCACATACTCTTCTCTTCCCACATACACATGTATTTGTCCTTTTAATACTAGTAATAATTCAATTCTGTCATGCCAATGCATGGCCACATACTTTACACTCGTCATTAATGCGAATACAGGAACCTCTTCTTTAATTACAGCGCTTTCATATGGATATTTCATAAAGGCAAGGCCTCCTACTTTTCTTGTTATATACTTATATACTCATTTTTTTGTAGAAATCCTTTTTTAAAAATTTTTCTGCATTATTAAAACTTAGTTTTTCGAATATACAAAGTTACTTAACTTCGGTTATACTATATTTGTAAGCGATTAAATTATGTTCGGGGGAGCTTTTATGGGGAAAAATTCAAAACCTAACGAGCCTATAGTTACGCATATTTTTACAGCAGATCCTTCTGCACATGTCTTTGAAGGAAAGCTTTATATCTATCCTTCTCATGATCTGGATCATGATGGGCCTTCAAACGATAACGGTGATCAATATGCGATGGAAGATTACCATGTGTTATCCATGGATGATGTTAACGAAACATGTGTAGACCACGGGGAAGCGCTTCACTTGAGAGATATTCCTTGGGCAAGTAAACAGCTTTGGGCGCCAGATGCTGCTTACAAGAACAACACGTATTATTTATATTTTCCAGCTAGAGATAAAGAGGGAATTTTTAGAATTGGGGTTGCCACAAGCAGGACCCCTGCAGGAACATTTACACCAGAAGAAAATTACATACCAGGTAGCTTCAGTATTGATCCAGCCGTATTCGTCGATAAAGATGACAAAGCATATGTTTATTTTGGGGGGCTTTGGGGAGGACAGTTGGAAAAATGGCAGGAAGGAACATATAATCCCAATGCTGAAGGTCCAATGCTAACAGAACCAGCATTAGGTCCAAGAGTCGCTGAACTAAGTGACGATATGCTAACCTTTAAAGGTGAACCACGAGAAATATCAATAGTTGATGAGAGTGGAAATCCAATTCTTGCGGGTGATGAAGAACGAAGATATTTTGAAGGTCCATGGGTTCATAAATACAATGATCTATATTATCTATCGTATTCTACAGGTACCACTCACAAGATTGTTTATGCGGTAAGCAAAAACCCACAGGGGCCCTTTGAATTTAAAGGTACGATACTTACCCCTGTCATTGGATGGACCACCCATCATTCGATTGTCCAGTTTAAAGATAAATGGTATCTTTTCTATCATGATTGCTCCTTATCAGATGGGGTAGATCATAAACGATCGGTAAAATACGCTGAATTAACCTATAACGATGACGGAACGATTGTAACAATAGATCCTTATGAGGATTAAAAGCAAAGAGCAGCTGACTTTCAGAGAAAGTTCAGCTGTTTTTTCTATATAGAGGTCATGAAAACTTATCATAGTAATATTTAACTATTACTCTATAACTATTTTTCAAAATTTACAAAATACTTAGTTTATTTACTATACAAACTAAGTGTAGGAAAGGTATAATAAACTCAAGACAGGATGACATGTTACATAGCTTTCTCAAAAATGAAAGCCCTTTCTTTATCCTATCTAAAACTTACGTAAAGGAGGTTTAGTTATCAATATATAAGAACCACCTTACAAAATTCTATTAAAAAAGGAGAATTTCGCATGCTTAAAGTATTACGTAAACCTCTCATTACAGGATTAGCTTTAGCCTTATTATTACCTGTTGGCTTGAATCCTGCCGCTGCTGAAACGACAAATGAACAGTCTACTAGTGCTTTGTCGGTACCATCTATAGCCGAAAGATACAAAAATTCCTTCACTATTGGTGCAGCAGTGGAGCCTTATCAATTACAGGGCACAGATGCAGAAGTATTAAAACGCCATTATAATAGTATTGTTGCTGAAAATGTAATGAAACCAATTAATATTCAACCAGAGGAAGGTAAATTTGACTTTACCGAGGCTGATAAAATTGTTAAGTTTGCAAAAGAAAATGGCATGGACGTCCGTTTTCATAACCTCGTTTGGCATAGCCAGGTGCCTGAATGGTTCTTCATAGACGAAGAAGGAAACAATATGGTTGATGAGCAAGATCCAAAACAGCGTGAGAAAAACAAAAAACTTCTGTTAAAACGTTTGGAAAGCCATATTAAAACGATTGTAAAACGTTATAAGGACGACGTGAAGTCTTGGGATGTTGTGAATGAGGTGATTGATGATTCTCCTCAAAATGAAAGAGGGCTGCGTGAATCTGCTTGGTACAAGATTACGGGGGATGAATATATTAAAGTAGCCTTTGAAACAGCCAATAGATATGCAGCAAAAGATGCAATGCTGTACATTAATGATTACAATACAGAAGTTACGCCAAAGAGAACGTACTTATATAATCTTGTAAAAGATTTGCTCGAACAAGGAGTTCCAATTGATGGTGTAGGACATCAAGCTCATATTCAAATTGGTTGGCCTTCTAACCAGGACATTGAAGACTCCATTAACATGTTTGCTGACCTTGGTTTAGACAACCAAATAACAGAGCTAGATGTTAGCCTATATGGTTGGCCACCTAGACCAGCGTTTCCAACCTATGCTGATATTCCAGCTGATAGACTGGTAGCTCAAGCAGACCGGTACAATGCTATTTTTGAAATATATGAACGACTAGGAGACAAAATCAGTAACGTTACTTTCTGGGGCATAGCAGATAATCATACTTGGTTAGATGATCGAGCCATGCAATACAACGATGGTGTAGGAAAAGATGCACCATTCGTGTTTGATCCGGAATATAACGTAAAACCAGCTTATTGGTCGATTATGGACTAACCTTGCTATTCAAACAGTATTTCACACTTAAATTAACAGGCAATTTGATAAGCAAAATGCTTGGAACAAAGTGATATGCTCCCCTTAAGGTAGACACATTAAAAATAAACGGAAAAATTCCGCTTATCTCGGGAAATACCCCCATTTCCCGTAAAATAAGCGGAGTTTTTCCGCTAATAGGATCCTAATGTATCAATTTGGGTCTATTTTGATAAGTTAATCGGAATATATCCGCTTATATCTGCTTCTTGAGCCCCTACTATACACATTAACCGGAATTTCTCCGCCTATGAATTACTATCTCTACCTCGAGTACAAAAACGAAATTAGCAGTCCAATTCGCAACTGAATTGGACTGCATCTTTTTTTATTTTTTACCTTTATCCTTTAACTGATCCTGCTGCAATACCTTCAACGATTCGGTCACTCAGAAGGAAGTATGCGATTAATACGGGGATAATACTGATCATCAAGGTTGCACCTATAGCTCCCCAATCGGTTAAATACTGCCCAACAAAGTTATTTACACCTACCGTAATCGTTTTCCACTTGTCCGAACTCAAGAAGGTATTTACAAATACAAATTCATTCCAGTTATAAATCATGTTAATGATGACAGTTGTTGAAAGTACCGGAACGGTCATCGGCAATGTAATTTGAAAGAATATCCTATGAACGGAACAACCATCCATAACTGCTGCTTCTTCAATCTCCCTTGGTATGGTTCTATAAAATCCAGTTAGAATCATAATCGTGATAGGCAAATTAAACGCAACGTAAGACAAAATAATAGAAATGGGATTATCTATTAAATTGACTGATTTAAAAATATTAAATAGTGGAATTAATGTTGAATGAAGTGGAATCATATACCCTGCCATAAACAATCCAAGAACTACTCCACTTAGTTTCCAATACATCCTTGTAATGGCAAATGTTACAAAGCTTGCAAGGATAACCGTAAGTACAACGGCTACAACGGTGTATAAGACACTATTAAAAAAGTAAACATCAATATGCCCTGCTGTCCATGCCTTTACGTAATTTCCCCATTGAGGATCTTGTGGAAATGCGAATGGGGACATACCGAATACCTCTTGATTCGTCTTCAATGAAAAAAGAAATAACCACACCAGCGGATACACTTGTACAATGGCAATCACTCCTAGGATAAAATAAAGGATTCCGTATCCTATTCTTGTTCCGAGTGTTTTACTAGTTTTATTTGGTGCCGCTAGAGTCGCATTTGTTTCTGTTCCATACGCAACCTTACTCATTGGTTTCACTCCCCCTTCTTAAAATTGCACATCATCTTTAGAAGATAATAATTTTTGAATGAGCCAAGTCATAATGAGACAGATGACCAATAAACCGAATCCTATCGCACTTCCGTATCCGAAGTTGTATTTACTAAATGCCTCTGTATACATATAAGAAGCCATTACCTCACTCGCACCGTTTGGTCCGCCACCAGTTAATACAAAGATTAAATCAAAATACTTTAAGGAACCAACAATCGCTAGAATGACCATAACTTTTATCACACCGGTGATTAGAGGAATCTTTATTTTATAGGCTATTTGAATAGGGTTTGCACCATCTATTTTTGCCGCTTCAATCAATTCCTCTGGAACATTCTTTAACGCAGCATAAAAAATGATGATATAAAAGCCTGCATACTGCCAAACAATTGGAATGAATAGAGCATATAATACGATGTTAGAATCAGCTAGCCAAAGTGGTGGGTGATCAACACCCAACATTATTAACAACCTGTTGATCATTCCATTAGTAGGATCAAATATCTTAGCCCAAAGTTGTCCGATCGCAACGGATGATAACAACATAGGAATTAAGTATATCTTTCTTAAAAAATTGGCTCCTTTAATTTTACTAGCTAATATAAGCGATAAAATAAGATAACCAACCAAGCTTACAGTTGAGAAAATACCAAGTAAAAGAGAATGCCACGTACTTTGCCAAAACTTTTTATCTTGGACTAACTCGATATAGTTTTCTAATCCGATAAACTTCATCTTCCCAATTCCGTTCCATTCCATTAAACCATAATAGCCAGTTAATACGATTGGGATATAAATTAAAAGCAGAATTAATATTAACGCAGGCAGGACATAAAGAGTGATTATGAATTTGTTTGACATGACACTTTTCATTTTCTGAACTCCCTTCTACTTTGAAAAGCGTTCCTATAAAATGATAGAGGGCATATGCTATATGCCCTCTACTCTTTAAAGATGCATTACGCCATATTACTCTTGTTCTTCGGCAAGTTCGTCCGCATGTTGTTTCACAAAATCCTGCGGTGTCACTTGTTTTCCAAATAGAGCCGTTACTAAATCATGGTGTAATTCGGATACAGCTGGGCTGGATTGAGTATCAAAATAAGTAGTAACGTTTGATGCTTCACTCAAATCTTTTAAAATTTCAATGTACATTGGAGCAAGATCCAAATTAGCTGTGTCTACTTTAGTAGCAGGAATAACACCAGCATCTGTAACTGATTTTTCTCCCCATCTTTTTACAAGGTATGCTGAGAAGTCTTTTGCTTCGTTCTGAACTTTAGAATCCTTTGCTACGAATAATCCAACACCAGGTCCACCAACATAACTGTTGATATCTGTACCTTTACCGCCTTCATAAGTTGGGAACTTGAAATAGCCAATCTTGTCTTTAAATTCCTGCGATACATCAGGACTTGTAGTATAGTTTGGTAACTCCCAAGTAGCTGTTAGAAACATAGCTGCTTGTTCATTCATAAAGTAACCTTTTGCATCATCATTTGATAACGCACTAGATCCTTTTACAAACCCACCCATATCCACAAGGTTTTGTACTTCTTCCGCTGCTTTCACAATTGCTGGGTCGTCCATCTTTGCTTTTCCGTGAATAACATCTGTTAAGATAGTAGAACCACCAATACGATCTGCTAGATACATAAACCAGAAAGAAGCAGGCCATCCATCTTTAGCACCTACAGTAGCCGGAACCACTCCATTATCTGCTAATGTTTTGACAACGTTCTTATATTCTTCAAATGTTTGTGGTACCTCAAGGTTGTATTTTTCAAAAATCTCTTTGTTATAGAAAACATAAGAAATGTTCAATTCTAATGGTAGACCATACGTTTTCCCATCAACAGCATAGGATTCTTTTACGCCAGGAATAAAAGCATCTTTTAGATTTGCATCAACAATATCATCTAAAGGAGCTAACATATCTCCTTCAACATAAGGCTTAATAAATCCGTCTGACCATGTCATGCCAATATCCGGTAACTCATTAGAAGAGGCTAGGACTTTAAGTTTTTCTCTGTACTGATCAGGATTTAAGATTTCTGTTTCCACTTTTATATCTGTGTGTTCTTTTTCATATTCTTCAATGATGTCTTTAACGATTGAAAACTGTGCATTGGAGCTACCTTCTGGCCATAAATGCATGAACTTGATTACTTTTTTACCATCGGCACTGCTTTCTTCCGTGGAACTAGACGACGAACAACCTACTAATGCTAGAGAGACAAGCATGATTAAAGACATTAAAACTGAAACCGTTTTCTTTTTTAACAATGAAATTCCCCCTATGACCTTTTACTAGTTTTCCTTACACTTATAATTTAACATTCAGATCATTCTGAAAACAGGTCACAACGATTAGGAAAAATACTACTATTTTTAGAAAACCCTTTCATTGTTGTTTTTTCGATAGGCACTCGGTGTCATACCCTCTAATTCTCTGAATATCTTAATAAAGTATTTTGCTGTTTTGTACCCTGACTCTTCAGCAATTTCATTTATGGGGAGACTCGTGGAGATTAATAATTCCTTGGCAAGTTGAATTCTTCTTCTAGTGACATACTCACTGAAAGTTAATTTGACGTGCTCCTTAAATAGGACACTCAAATAACTCGGATTTAAATGCACATGTTCTGCTACTTCCTTCTGAGTCAATTCATTTTTTAAATTATGGTTAATGTAATCAATCGCTTCCCGGATTGGTAAACGTTCAGAGGGATGCTGAGTGCTGGCATTAACAAGTTTGTTATCAACAACCTTTTCAATCATACCTGCTCGCTCTTGCTTTTCAACTGCTTGAATCGCCTCTTCAACAGCCTCAATTAACACCTTTTTGCTTATTGGTTTTAGTAAATAATTAATAACACCAAAACGAAGCGCCTCCTGGGCGTATTGAAATTCTGAGTAAGCGGAAATAACAATGATCACAGGGAAGATATTTTGTTCTTTTACGGTTCGCAATAATTGTAAGCCTGTTATTTCCGGCATATTAATGTCTGTAATGAGGATATGAACTTTTTGATTTTGCATGAAATCAATCGCCTCTTCCCCGTTAGAGGCGATGACTATTTGATGTTCCCCATTTGCCCATGAGTCCAAAGTTTTCTTTAGCCCTTGACGTGTTCTTGGCTCATCATCTACAACCAAAATGGTCTTCGTATTCAACATTGTTCTTCCTCCCCGTTAACAGGTATCACAAAAGAAACCTTTGTCCCCATATTTCCTTCACTAACAATCGTAAGTCCCCTTCTTAAACGATCCTGATAATATAGTTCAAGTCGCTTATGTACATTGGAAATAGCCATACCATTCCCTTTTTTAGAGTTTATTCCTCCGGATTGCAGGGCCTGTTTAATAGATTCCAATTTTTCTTGTGTGATTCCGGGACCATCATCTTCTACAAGAATTTGCAAACATTGGGTGTCTGCCGTAGGTTGAATCGATACCGAAATCGTGCATGGATTCAGCTTATTTCCAGCTCCATGCAAAACGGCATTTTCCACTAACGGTTGTATTAACAGTTTTGGAATTTTTACCTTTTCATGTTCTGTTGGAAGGGTAAGATTCCATTTAAGGTGATCTCCGAACCGCATTTTAATAATCTCCATATAGTTTTCTATATGGTGAATTTCTTCTTTAATCGTTACCCAATCATCATCCGTTTGTTTCGTAATCGTATATCGGAACAGTTCAGACATAGCAACGACAAACTCGGCTAAATCTTCCTCATCCTTATCCTCAAGGGACCATCTTAGTGCGTCTAACGTATTAAAAAGAAAGTGAGGATTAATTTGTGCTTGAAGTGCTTTTAGCTCACTTCGACTTCGGGTGATCTCCTTCTGATAGACCATATTAATTAAATGATTCGTCTCTTTTACTAGTTGATTATAGGTACTATTCAGTTCATTGATTTCATTGATTGTCGTTATACTTGGATTCATAGTTAATGAGCCTGCACTCGCCTGCTGCATCGTTTCTGTCAGTTTAATAATAGGCTTCGTAATATAAGTGGATAGAAATAGTGAGCTGATGAAAAAAATAATAAAACCAATGATCCCTGAAAGGATAATGCCCGTACGTAAGACACTTATCCCTTCTGTAAGAGCCTTAATAGGCGTAAGAATAATAAGGGTCCAATCAGTTTCATTTGAAGTTTGTTTCGTTACCATATACTCCTGGTTATCCAATAGAATGGTTGTATCTTCATTTTTTAAGATTGGTACTAGTGACTTATCATAATTTGAAAGAATAGGCTTTATATCTTTATCAATTAAAATAGAATACTGATTGGACTCATCTTGGTTTGGAAACTGAAGGTAGCTTCTGTAAATACTAATAAGGAGGTATCCACCGTTTGCATAATCTCGTCCCATTAAGTTCACTCGTCTGAGAGCAAGAATATTATCTGAGTTACTAGGATCATCTCCTATCCAGACGAGGCGACCATTTGCCCGGTTCGCTCGATGAATCCACTTTTCATCTATTCTAGTCACCAAACTTTTATCATCCAAAGGTAATAATCGTTTCATATTACTCGTGTATAGTTCAAAGGAAAAAATCCCTTCAGAGTTTGCTTGAATAATATTAACAATCCCTTCTAACTGTTGCCGTTCTGAAAAACCTACTTCTTGTCCCTCGTAGGCGTTCGTTAAAACTCTTTGAACATTTCCATTGGTCATCACTAGTTTAGAGGCAGTACTTATCTGTTTATATATAGATTCCAATCTACCATTTGCTTCCGTAGCCGTCTGATGAATTTGTTTATTCGCATTATTTTTTAACATAGCGGAAACTTGATTATAGGTTAATGCGCCGACAATCAGTAACACAATAGCTATAACAACGAGAAAAACAACTAGTATTTGATTTCGTAAAGTATTCCATTTATGTAATTTAGAGAACATATTTATTTCGCCCTTCTAAACGTAGATAGTTTTTCTTTACTATAACTCATAACCTTTAAACCGTTAACATTTTTTTAGAATAATAGATTAGAAGCAAAAGGAAGCACAAACCTATTGGGTGGGTGCCTCCTCCTCCTTGCAATTTTTTAACGTTCAATCCCAAACGTATAGTTGGTTTTAGATGAGTACTTTTGATCTTTATCCAATACGACAGTTGGAAATTGGGGATGGTGTATTGCATCAGGTAACCCCTGTGTCTCCAAGCAAATGCCTAAATATTTTCTAGCAGGAGTATCCCGGAATTGGCCTTCAGCCTTTATAGAATTACCTGAGTACAAAACCACTCCAACTTCATCTGTTTCCATGGTTAAAATCCTACCACTTATAGGGTCCTTTAGCTCAATCTCTGTATCATGGTTTGTGTTTAATATAAAGGGATGATCATAGCCATTTCCTACTAATATGTTTTGGTGATAATCTGAGGTGATTCCGGTTTCAATTACCCTTCTCTCTCTAAAATCAAAAGGGGTATTACTAACTTCTAAAAATTTTCCTGTCGGGATAAACTCATCGTTCAGTTCTAAAAACCGATCACTTTTTATTTTTAAGGCATGCTGTTGGATATCCCTCTTCAGGTTCCCACTCAAATTAAAATAAGAATGGTTGGTTACCGTAAGCAACGTTTTCTTATCTGAATGAGCTTCATAGTGGATGTTCAATTGATTTTGATTATCTAAGGTATACGTTACTAGTATGTGTAAATTTCCTGGATATCCTTCTTCACCATCCGGACTGAAATAAGAAAAACGTACTCCATTCGCCAACCTTTCCGCGTCCCAAACGACTTTGTTAAAACCCTTGAACCCACCATGCAAATGATTCTCTTGGTTATTTTTTGGGATAGTGTATGTATTCCCGTCCAGTATGAACGAACCACCTTTAATCCTCCCACCTACTCGTCCTACCACCGCACCAAGGAAGTATGAATCCTGGATGTAATCGTCTAGTGTATCATGTCCAATTACAACTTCTTCAAAAGTACCTTTTTTATCAGGTACTAGGATACTGGTAATAATGCAGCCATAATTAATGGCAGTAACTTTCATTCCTTGATCATTTTCCATAGTAAAAGAATATATGGTCTTTTGATCAACTTCCCCAAAGATTGTTTGAGTGACTACCAACATGCTTCCTCCTCTGCAAAGTTACGAACGGTTCCAATCAAAGCCAACTTTCTTTAGGAATGCACGGGCAAGAACCATATGCCCTGAAGCTGTAGGGTGGACACGGTCCCAAGCCAATGTTGCTGAATATAGTTCCTTTAATACAGCATTAAAAGCAGCTTGGGTATCTATAAATAAACACCCTTCCTCTTCTGCTATTTTCTTTACCACTAGCCCGTACTGATCCATGGACTGCCGCATCTGGTCTAGTTCGTTTCTTTCTATATAAAATGGAGTCATAAGAACCATCCCCTTTACTAAAGGTTTGGTCTCCTTTACAAGCTTCCTAAGGGTATCCTCGTATTCATCTAGGTATACATGCCATTCCTTAATAAAAGGAGTGTCAAATTGTCGCCAAACATCATTTATTCCGATCATAATAGAAACCCAATCTGGCTTTTGGTTAATAACGTCCTCTTGCCATCTGATTTTCAGATCGCGTACGGTATTCCCGTTAATCCCCTTATTGACAACTCTAATCCCAAGTTCCGGATAAACCGCTTGCAATAGGGCATCAACATAAGAGACATACCCCTTACCTAAAGCCTGAAACAACCCTTCTCCTTCTGGTTTTACTCGTTCACAGTCTGTAACAGAATCCCCAATAAATAATAGTTTTTGAGACGGCTCAATGATCATTTCTATTCCTCCAGAAAATAGATTAGTAACCTGTTTCTATCATTCTAACAAAATCATCTACTGTATGGTTCTGAAGGATCATGATTCGAGGAAGTTCATATCGATTACTTTGGTCCGTACTTAGACCTCCACCAACTTTGAATGCTCCCTTAATTCCAAGGTCTCTTAGTAGAGAAATCGTATCTGAATTATAGTTCCCATATGGATAGGCAAACGCAAAAGTCGTTCTTCCCGTTAAGTCCTTTAGTGCTTCAGTAGCATTTTGGATCTCTACGTACTGTTCCTCTTTACTTAGGTTAGCTAAAAAAGGATGGGTTACCGTATGATTTTGAATATCTACGCCATTTTCCAATACCGTTAAAATTTCATTTGATGTCATATTCCAGCTTCCATTCACCCAATCAGATACGGTAAATTGCGTCGCTTTCATTCCATATTTATTCAAGACTGGATACACATAAGGATAAAAGTCATTTGAGTTATCATCAAATGTCAGTAAGATAGGCTTTTCAGGCATCGCTGCTTTCCCATCCAGGATGTTAAAGTATTGTTTCATCGTTAATGTCCGATAGCCATTTTCTTTGAGATAAGCCATATGCTTTTCGAATTCTTCCAGACTGAATTGATAGGGATTGGTCGGATCTGGATTTGGTTTGACTACATGATATAGTAAAACTGGAATTTTAATATTTGTATTTTTCTCCGCTGAAACCACTGACACGTACCCCTTAGTTGAAATGAGTAATAAAGAAAAAGCTAGAAGTAGACCCATTACCTTTTTCATTGGAATCATCCTTTCAATTATTACTTTCTAAATTCGCTTAATTGTTCGTTCAATTCCTTTGTTTGCTTATATACCTGCTGATAAATACCGAATAATTTATTATAAGCTTGAACATTCTCTTCGATTGGCTCGTATGTTTTTGACGTTTGAATAAATACTTCCGCACATTCCTTAAGTGATGAATACCATCCACACCCGTATGCAGCTAAAATTGCTGCCCCCATACCTGGTCCTTGTTCGCTTGTAAGCTTCTCTATTTTTGCATTGAAGATATCTGCCTGCATCTGCAGCCATGTTTCATTTTTAGCTCCTCCACCAATGGAAATGATAGAATTAATTGTTTTCCCGTTTTGTCTAAAGATCTCTAGAGACTCATTTAATGAGAAAGTAATACCTTCAAGGACTGCACGTGAAAAATGCTTCCGTTCGTGGGCAGCGTCTACACCAATAAAGCTACCTCGAATGTTTGAATCTGCATGTGGTGTTCTTTCCCCAACTAAATACGGAGTAAATAGTAAGCCGTTACTCCCGGCAGGTACTTCATTAATCCCTTCCAAAAATTCTTCAAAACCTTCATCTCTGGCAAACGTTTCTTTAAACCAGCTTAAACTATAACCAGCTGCAAGGGTAACGCCCATCGTATAGTAAGCATTTTCTTCACTATGGTTGAAATAATGAACCTTTCCTTCAAAATCCAAGTCATTTCTTGCTTCATAGGAAAGTATAACCCCAGAGGTTCCGATACTACATAAAGTTTTCCCTTCAGATAGAATCCCAGAGCCAATAGCACCGCACGCATTGTCCGCTCCACCTGCAAACACCTTTATCCCTTCTGATAACCCCGTTTCCTTTGCAAACTCAGCCAATACGGTCCCAACAAACGCATGCGATTCTACTAAAGGCGGACATAACTGAAGGGAAAGATTAAAGGCATCTAAAATTTCCGTACTCCATTCATGCTTTGCTACGTTTAGTAATAAAGTCCCCGCTGCATCTGAGTACTCCATATGAATATTCCCTGTCATTCGGTAACGAAGATAATCCTTAGGAAGCATGAAGACGTTGGCTTTTTGAAACACCTCAGGCTCCTGCTCTTTTACCCAAAGAATTTTCGGTAAGGTAAAACCCTCAAGCGCTGGGTTTTTAGTGATGTCTAATAACCTCTGTTTCCCCACTACTTCGTAAATTTCCTCACATTGCTTCGTTGTTCTCGTATCGTTCCATAGAATCGCATTTCTCAACACTTGTTTGTTTTCATCCAACAAGACAAGACCATGCATTTGTCCAGAAAAGCTAATCCCTTCAATATCTTTTATATCTCCTTTAAATTGTTCAACCAATTCTTTTAGACCAGTTGTTGTCTTTTCCACCCATTCTTCCGGGTTTTGTTCTGAGTAACCTGACTTTTCATGAATAAGCGGGTATGATTTTGAAATTTCCTTACACACTTCGCCATTTTGATTAACTAGCAATATTTTTACTGCACTCGTGCCAAGGTCAACACCAATTACGTATTTCAATTGTCTCATCCTTTCTATGAAAATGTGCTGGAGTATATTTACTTCCAGCACAAATTTTACTTCCTCGTTATTAAACAGTTACACTTGTAAGTGTTTCTAATATATATTGGTTAATGACTGCTTTTAAGCGCTCTGTTCTACCTGATTTATTCTTAATTTCTGTTAATTGAAGGGCATACTCTTCTAGTTCACGGAAGTTAGTTCTTCCTTCTGCAATTTCCAAACCAATTCCTTTAGTATAGCTGCTATAGCGCTCTTCAATGAAACTATCGAGCACTTTGTCTTCAATTAGCTTATTGGCTACTTTTAGACCGATCGCAAATGCATCCATTCCAGCTATATGTGCATGGAAAAGGTCCTCTGCTTCAAACGATCCTCTTCTCACTTTTGCATCAAAGTTTAGACCGCCGCTACCTAAGCCACCATTTTGTAAGATTTCATACATTGCCAACGTATTTGAATATAAATCTGTTGGGAATTCATCTGTATCCCAACCAAGTAGAGTATCCCCTTGGTTCGCATCGACGGAACCAAGCATGCCATTAATACGTGCAGTTCTTAGTTCATGCTCAAAAGTATGACCTGCCAAAGTAGCATGATTGGCTTCAATATTAAACTTGAAATAATCCGTTAAATCATACTTTTGCAAGAATGCTAGACCAGTAGCTACATCAAAATCATACTGATGCTTTGTAGGCTCCTTCGGTTTTGGTTCAATTAAGAATGGTACGTTCAAGCCAATTTCTTTCGCATAGTCTACGGCCATATGGAAGAATCGTGCTAAGTTATCCTGTTCGAGCTTCATATTCGTATTAAGGAGAGTTTCATACCCTTCACGTCCCCCCCAGAATACATAGTTCTCTGCTCCAAGTTCTTTCGCTACCTCTAGCGCTTTTTTCACTTTGGCTGCAGAATAAGCAAATACATCTGCATTAGGAGAAGTAGCAGCGCCATGAACATATCTTGGATTGGTGAACATATTGGCCGTATTCCAGAGCAATTTTGTCTTGCTTGTTTTCATATATTCCTTGATCATTTCAACAATAACGTCTTGATTCTCATTTGTTTCCTTTAATGTTCTCCCCTCAGGAGCAATATCCACGTCATGGAACGCAAAGAATGGAACATTCAGCTTTTCAAAAAGTTCAAAAGCAGCTTCTACTCGTGCTTTTGCTAAATCTAAGCCTCTTAGATGAGCCCAAGGACGAATAGCAGTACCAACACCAAACGGATCAGAACCGTCAGCAGTAAATGTATGCCAGTAGGCTACGGAGAAACGAAGAAGTTCCTCCATTGTTTTTCCGTTAACGACTTCTGCTGGATTATAATACTTAAACGCGAAAGGATTTTTTGATGCTGCGCCTTCAAATTGAATTTTGTTAACTGTTTCGAAATATGCCATGGTAAATCCTCCTAAGTGTAATGTATAAGTATCTATCTACTTAGTTTATATATAAAATAAACTAAGTAGATAGGAAGAAAAAACTAAGCCTGTTGAGTAACTTTATCTAAAGATGCTGCTTTTTTACTTTCCTCAAGCCATAAAATACTTGTTACTCCTCTTGGATAATACTTACTACCCGAAATTTCCCCAGAAATGATTTGATCGCTCCAGCTCCAAACCGATAAAGTAGGATGTGTCAACCAAGCCACATGGGCTGCATCTGACTGCGCTCCTTTTTCATCCCACTCAAACTCAAGAATCTCACGGGCGATGAACTGACATAAATAGACTTTACTTAACCAAGAGTTATTACTAGTGGAAGAAATCTTCCATCCACCATCCTCAAACAAACAAATCCCCTCAGTTAATACCGTTTTCAAATGTGTTTTCAACACTTGAATATAAGTACCAAAACGGCCATTTGGATCTAATGCTTCATGGTTATTCGTATAGTATGGGAAAATCAATCCTTCAATGGCAGGTATTATTTTTGAATCATTTCCTTCTTTAATAACTGCTGGAATATATCCACTAGGAGTGACCTGAGAGACAATAGTTGCTGCACACCTTTCAGCCTGCACACCAGCCTCCTTCGACTTTTCTTCTAAATGGTTTTCTCTAAATAGCTTTTCTAATGCAATATATGAAGCCCATGTTTTCCCCGCGAGATAAATATTGTTTCTTGCCTGACCTAGTGAAACATCTAAACTATCATAGGTTGTAATTTCCGCACCGCCCATGACGCGCGAGGAATCTAGCCCCATAATTCCATCTCGCTTATCCGATTCAGGGTGGTCACGATTCAGCATACTTTCAAAACAACGAATGAAGATGTCTAGGTTTTTACTTAACCAATCTTTATCCTGAGTTTGTTCTACATACGTTGATGCGCATAATACCCAGTTGACTAGCTGCTCATACGTCATATGGGAGAAACACCCATCTAATCCATAAAGCTCATAGGAGGAATAATGGGGTCTGGAAACGGTATTAGCTACTCCCATATCATGTGTAAAACTAATGCCACCCGGATATAATGTCTCTTCCCCTGGAAAACGAACCTTATCATCATAGCTAAAGCGACTCACAAACATGTCTAGCTCATTTTTTACCGTCCATGGATTCATTTTTAATTCGAAGAACATTTGGTCTATCGTTAGGTCAAATGTATTCATCATCCGATATTCACCTTCATTCACTACCCAAAAAGCTTCACCATCTGCATCCAATAATTGAGTAGATCCGTAATAGCTGCGAATGGAATGAATCATCATAAACCTTTGGTCATCAGATAAATTCTCATTGTCTATTAGTCTATTAGCTTGTTTTGCTCGACTTATATACTCATTAACATTCTCCAATGCATAATCAGCTACAGACTCTATATTTGGAAAATATCTTGTGTAATAATACGAAGCATCCAGCCCAGCCGTTACATAACCATTCCGATGAAAGCAGATAGCAAATTGATAGGTACGCTTTTCTCCTGCTGGAACGTCCATGACAAGAGCACCGATTGGTCCTAATCCAAAGGTCCAATTTTCTTCTATTGGTGTCGTTAATATATTTTCTAAGCTAAAGTGCAAAGCTGACCTTACTTCAGGGTTATTCGTCATAATTGCCGTTAACCGACCTTGCCCCACACCAACTAGGCCATCACATGTATCATCAAGGCGACGCATCGAACTGTACGGGTCACTTCCTTGATAGCCGAAAAATGCCCGGCGTTTTTTCAAACCTTGTGTGTTATCAACGGTAAGCTCTGCCCAAACAGATGGGATGATCACTTTTTTTAATTCTTCATCCTTTGATGACGAAGGATCAGGAACCGATTCAACCTGTGTATAGATCGTAAAAGTTAAATCTCCAGCCTTCCAAGTGTCAGATCCTAATTGAAAATCACGGTTGATTTCTTCCTTAGCATACGGGCGAATAATCTTTGGTTTATCTGGGTTTGGATCCATATTTTCAATATCATAGCGCTTACTTTCATCATCTACTATTTCAAAGAACGGCAGTGCATCAAACATTCCCTCGTGCTCAATAGATTCAACGCCAACATAAACATTTTTTCTCGGAGAACGACCTAGTTCTAAATCCAATCCCCCTCCATTTCCATAGAATCCAAGTGTAAAACTAGAAAATGCTCCGATTGGTGAGTGATGTGCATTAAAAAACATGTTCTTTGTCATTTTCTTCCCTACTCTCGTATAAGAAATGTATTTAACTATTAATTAGCCATATCATTTTCTGAGTTGTGAGTAAAAGTATGTAAAAATCTAAACCGGAATGTAAACGAATTCATTTTCCTGATTAATGGTAGAAAACCCCTCCTTAATTTGTTCTTCAATAAATCTTAGAGGACTAACTTAAATTGATTATAACATCAATAATCTAAGTTTGTATACCCAATAAACAAAGTTTTTGTGTTAAAATAAATTTACTATCAAACAAGGAGTTTTAGAATTGGAAACCATTACATGGAATCAACAAGTTGTGAAAAAAAATAACAAAGCCCTCGTATTACAGTTAATTATGGAAAAAGAGCCCATTTCTCGAGCTGACATTGCTCAAGTTTCTGGGTTAAATAAGGCAACCGTCTCTTCTTTAGTAAATGAGTTATTAGAAGAAGAGCTTATATATGAATCTGGGCCAGGTGAATCTAGTGGTGGCCGTCGCCCTGTTATTCTCCATTTTAATAAAATAGCTGGATATTCCATTGGAATTGATATCGGAGTGAACTATATATTATGTGTACTGACTGATTTAAAAGGGAATATCGTCATTGAAAAAAATCAGACTGTTCACAAAACCTCCTATGCTACTACCATCGAGATGGTAAAAGAAATGATCCAGTCATTAATCGCCGAGATGCCTAGCAGTAGATATGGAATTGTCGGTATTGGAGTAGGTGTACCCGGGATAGTTAATATAGAGGGTACTGTTCTGCTTGCCCCCAATTTAGGTTGGAAAACCATTCAAATAAAAAAGGATCTTGAGGACGTATTCCATGTTCCCGTCATCATTGAAAACGAAGCTAATGCTGGGGCATTTGGTGAACAACAGTTTGGTATTGGTCAAAATTATCAAAACATCATTTATATTAGTGCCGGAATCGGAATTGGTGTAGGAATCATTTTAAACAATGAACTATACCAAGGGAAAAATGGATTCTCTGGTGAGATGGGCCATATGATCATTGATATTAATGGAAAGCCATGTAACTGTGGTAGCAGAGGATGCTGGGAAGTGTATGCTTCTGAACAGGCTTTGTTGGAGAAAGCTGGAGAAAATAGCAACTCACTTGAAAACTTAATACAATTAGCTAACAGTGATGATAAAAATGCTCAGAATTTATTTACAGAGATAGGTGCTTACCTTGGATATGGAATCAACAATATTATCAATACCTTTAATCCTGACCAGGTAATCATAGGCAATCGATTATCAATGGCTAAAGATTGGATCGAGCAACCCATTCTTTCAACAATAGAAAATCACTCACTCGCTTTTCACCAAAACGAATTCCAATTAGATTTCTCAAAACTTGGTAAATATTCAATTGCGATTGGTATGTCTGCTTTTGTAGTTGAGAATTTTATTAAAGCGTAAACTCCATTAATCCCTTATTCCAAGAGGTCCTTCATTAAAATGAGGTTCTCTTGGAATAAGGGTTCTTATCCTTAGTCGAGTAACGAACAATAGTAAAATAAGCGGGTATTTTTCGCTTAAATGCAGAATGGAGCTATTTTCAGGGTAAATAAGGGGAGATTTTCCGCTTATGCAAAGCAAAATCTCCCCTTTTCGAATTTTTTGAGCCAATAGGCGGAATCTCTCCGTCTATTTAAGCCTTTTTTCATAAAAAATACTAATTAAGCGGAATTTCTCCGTCTATTTATCAGTTCGGGCATTTGACCAGATCCCCAACGAAAAAGTGCTGACCCGCCTGATCCTAGATGCGGGAATCAGCTGCTATTTATCTACCAGCTTTTAAAATATACTAAGAGATACTCTTAACAATTAGATCTAATCCCTCAATAATGGATGTAGCCGGACGCCCAAGAAGTTTTTCAAAATCATTGCTCTCGACTTCTAGTGTTCCTTCGCGAATATCTTTTTGGATGTTCACTACGAAAGGGATAAGGAAATCTGGTACGCCAGCCCCTTTCATGATATCCGCATAAGTAGCATCATCCACTTGTTGTACAGGTACTTCCTTCTTGAGTACCGTCCCCAGAGCTGCTGCAATTTCTTCTTGTGTTAATAGATTACCGGATAATTCGTAAACTGTGTTTTCGTGACCACTCCCAGATAGCACGGTTGCTGCTGCCTCTGCATAGTCTTGTTGCAATGCCCAGCCTACTCTTCCCTGTCCTGCTGAAGTCACCCATGGAGCGCCTGCAAGTACACCTTGAATGCTTGAGCTTTCGTTCTCTAAATACCAATTGTTACGTAAGAAAGAATATGGAATTCCCGTTTGAATAATGGCTTCTTCTGTTGCCTTATGAGTTGGTGCAAGGAAGTTTTTACTTTCCAACGCATTCGCTATGCTAGTGTATACGATAAATTTAACACCAGCACGCTTTGCAGCAGCTACCGCATTCGCATGCTGTCTTATTCTTGTGTCATTATCTCCATCAGCAGAGATGAGTAAAAGTCGATCAATACCTGCAAAAGCAGAATCTAATGTCTCCGGACGGTCAAAATCTCCCTGGCGAACTTCCACTCCACGAGATTGAAATCCTTCCGCTTTCTCTGGGTTACGAACACTTACAGCTAATTGATTGGCTGGTACTGTTTTTAATAAGGTTTCTACCACTTTCGTTCCTAATTTACCTGTTGCACCTGTTACTAATAATTTCATTTTCCTATTCCTCCACTCTCTTATTTTTAACCTGTATTTATCTTGATTACATGTATTTATAATAGATACTTCTAGATGTTTTGTCAACAAAACCTTTTTTATTTTTTTCGAATGATAAGGTATAATACGTTGTATTCAAATTAAATACATGATAATAAAGTAGGTGCATGAAATGTCCATAAGTAGTCGCTTTACTGTCGGGGTTCATATATTAACTCTTATTGAATTAAATAAAGACGGAATTAGCTCATCAGAATTCTTAGCTGGGAGCGTCAACACAAACCCATCTTTAATCAGAAAAATTATGGGGATGCTCAAAAAAGCTGGACTAATAGAAGTACAACCAGGAATCGCTGGAGCAAAACTTGCTAAGGAACCAGCTACTATTACATTACTTGACGTGTATAAGGCGGTTGATGTGGTAAAGGAAAAAGAACTATTCAGTTTACATGATAATCCACACCCGGATTGTCCTGTAGGTAGAAATATACAAGATTCGATTACTCCTATATTATCAGCAGCTCAATTTGCTTTAGAAAAGGTATTAGGCAATGTAACTATTGAAGAGGTTGTTAAAGATATTGTAGAGAAAGAGAATATTAACAGTTAATTAGAAAAAGAGGGATTGCTCATGCAATCCCTAAAAACTTCACTACAAAAATGGATTTATCCCTTCAATACTTCATAGTGTCTAATAATATCTTTTGCAAGTTGGCTTGAGTCATCAAGACCACATACTTGTTGAAGAACATATGGTACTCCATGTTCGTTAATCATTGACTGAAGCTTTACTGCATCTTCATCTTCTTTGTAATCAAAAAGTAAGGCTGCAGCAATAGCCTTTGCTAAATTGTCGTAAGAAAGGTCAGCTTTTTGAGCTTGTAGTGCTGGACGTACGAGTCGATCCTCTGGTCCAAGCTTTCTTAACGGAGAACGACCTACTCTTGTTACACCATCATGTAAATGAGTATTCTGGAAACGTTTAATGATTTTCTCAATATATTGTATATGTTCTTCCGGATCTAGATGGTACTGTTTGATTAAATAAGCACCCGTCTCACCCAGTGTGGCCTTTACCTGATTGTAGATATTCACATCAGCTAGAGTTTGGTCAATCGTTTCCTTGTTTGCAAGATAACCGAAATAAGCAATGACGGCATGTCCTGTGTTAACAGTAAACAATTTTCTTTCAATAAATGGGGCTAGTTCTGGAACGATAATCATTCCTTCAATAGGAGGAATTTCTTCTTTCGTTTCAACAACCCATTCATGGTAAGGTTCAACAAGCACATCAAGAGAACCTTGATTATTTTGAATCGGAACAATCCGGTCAACAGCTGAATTTAAGAATTCAACTTGAGCAAGTACCTTTTCTTGTGTTTTATCATCAAGATGCTCAAGGATATAGTCTCTTAAAAGATCTGTAGCAGAAATTTGATTTTCACAGGCAATTACATAAAGCTTGTCACTATTCTCTTCTACCCTAGCAGCCAATCCCTTTGCAATTAAAGATGCGATTCTCGGGAGGATGTTAGGTCCAATCGCCGTCGTTAAAAAAGCTGCCTTCTTGATTGTTTCTACTACTTCATCTTCCTGTTTTAAATTATTCAATCCTGAAACATTCTCTATTAGAATACTTTCCTGTTCATCTGTTGCAAGCTTAACTTTATATTGTTTTTCTTCATTTAGTTGATTAATGATTTGATCGGCAATATCTACAAAAGTAACATGATAGCCGGACTGAGAAAAAAGTGCTCCAATAAATCCTCTTCCGATGTTTCCCGCTCCAAAATGAACTGCTTGTTTCATTACATCATCCCTCTCTATCAATTATTTTAAAATTCGACTGAAGATAATCTGCAAAGATAAATTCTAACCTTTTATAAATTAGTTCTTCATTTGCTGAGGAAAAAATCAAAATAGCCTCTTCTGTCTCAATAATGTTCGTGCTAATTAAGCTAATAATCTCCTGCTGTCTATTGCTTAACTCTAATGGAGCCAGCATGAGCAATAGATTCTTCATCATGACCATGTTTCCGTCCATTCCCCTCACCAGACGAGGATTAGGCAAATGGGCAATTCGGAAAATCAGCTCACGCACATGCTCATTTCTTGCATGAAATAACGCTAAATTGGTCTGGGGAATTCCGAGACCACCTCTTTTTTCCCTCTCTTTTAGAGAATTTAGGATATCCGCAGAATCGGTCAACAGATTTTCTTTCTGTGCGATCTGCAACATTTTTTTCAGTATTATTTCTTGGCTTTCTGAATGATTCATCCGGTAAAATCGGTAATTTTGCATGATGGACTCTATACTCTGCTGAATCCCCTTCATATCATGAAGCATGTCAAGCAAATTCATGTTTTTTTTCACACGGGATGAAAACACTGCATGACGTTCGATCTTTTTGTATTTTTCACCCTTTGCTATGTCTTCAATATTATTCTGTATAAAGCTTTTAATCGTCTCAATGTTTTCTGTACTCAACAGTGGGTTTACCAATACGTATTCTACATCAATGAAAGGCAATCTTACGGTTGAGATTATTACGTCATATGATTGTAAATCAACATGTTCCGTTATTTCTATAATCGACTTAATATCAACCGTATCAATTTCTACTATTTCTTTTTTAATTCTACTAGCCAACATCTTTGAAGTCCCGATACCGGTAGGACAGATAACCAAAGCTTTAATCGTCAAATATTCTTCCTGCATTAATAATGCGGAACCGAAGTGTAACACCATAAAAGCAATCTCGTCCTCAGGAAAGTGGTTAATGGATTTAAATTCCTCTTTTACACTATTTTTTACTGCCATAAACAAAACTGGATACTTTCGTTTGATTTCTTCCTTAAGTGGATTAAATGACTCCATCTTCTGTTCGATTCGAAAAAGTGCTGGCTCCATATGGGCAAGTAACCCTTGAAATAATGAGAAGTCATCCGTTAAATTTACCTGAAGCTGATTAGAAACGGAGCGAATCACGTTTTTAATCAGTTGAGCAAGTAAAATGTTTTCGGGTTCAGCCTCAGCACCTTGAAGCTTTGTACCTTTTAGAATCAATGCTAAAAAAAGAATATCTCTTTTTGTAAGGCTCATATCAAGCTTTCGTTCTAACTCACGACTAATCATCAACATCAGATCATATTCAATCGCAACATCTTTTTCTAGTAAGTTAACATCCTCTTCCAGAAAAAAGTGAGCATCCGTTCTCTTTAGAGTGATATAAATATGTAAAACCACTTCCAAGTATGCTCGATCTGTTACACGCGCTTGGGTTTTATGAAAGCTTAGATTGACCAAGGTAAGCACTTCTAGTAAGTCATCTGGATAAAAATAATGTAGAATCTTTTCCTCGGTTGGACTTCCCTTTTCCAGAATAAATAGTTTTTCTATAAACTCATCATGAAAATACTGTAGGAAAAAATGTACAAGTGCTCTTCGTTTGTTAGCCTCTGTACCATGCAGCTCTACTCCTACTCCTCTTTTTCTTGTTAACTGTAATTGAAAAATCTCTAGCCATTCCGCCAGTTCATCCAGATAAATGGCTAATGTTGCTGAACTGACGCCAAGATGACTTGCTAAAGTTTGAATTTTAAATAGTTCTTCTTCATATACAGCTAAAAGTAATCGAAGCTTTTTTTCGAGAGGAGGTTGATCAATAGGTGTACTCCCTGCCAAATGCTGAATTAACCTGTATATCTGCTCGTTCTTCCCCTCAATAGAAAGACCTTGATCCATGTTGCGTGTTAGCCTTAATCCAAACTTCTCAATGATCCTTTCCGTTGCCTTTAAATCACGTTGGATAGTCCTTGTACTTACATTTAGTGAAGATGCAATTGAAAGAACGGTATGTTTTCCAGAAGTTTTAATAATCAGTTCAATTATGGCTTTTTCCCTTGAGGTTATATCCATGGTATCAACTCGTTCCTGAGTGAAATAACTAGAAAATAGAAAAGCGCAGAAGTACGCTTTTCTATTTTTAATTTCTTATTTACTTTTTACCAATAATATCGATAATCTCTTGAGCTGTTTTTGCCTCAGCCATTTTTTCGATATTTTCCATATCGGAGCAAGTAACTGCGATTCCTGAAAGGATTTCAAGATGTGTACCGTCTTTTCCAGCAATACCGAAGATTAAACGTACTTTCTGTCCATCAAAATCTACACCATTCGGAACCTGAAGGACTGTAAATCCTGATTTAATAACAGCCTTCTTCGCTTCTTCAGTTCCATGTGGGATCGCAACATCATTTCCCATATACGTAGAAGTCATGTTATCTCTTTCAATCATCGCTTCGATATAGCTTTCATCGACGTAACCCGCATTCAACAATGCTCGACCAGCAAAGCGGATTGCTTCTTCCTTATTAGCAAATTCCTGATTGATAAAGACATTTTCAGGACGTAGTAAATCATCACTATGTGACACTTCTTCGTTCGAATTATCCGTACCGTTCTCTTCTGCCTCTTCAACGATATCATGAAGTGTGGAACTTGCTGGAAATTGCAACTCACTAATTAGCTTATCGTACTCAGGACTTGAAAGGAAATTATCAACAGAAATATGATATGCGTTAGGTACTTTGTTTTTTGCTCTAGGAGTTAGCTCCTCCTGTGTAATGACAATTTGAGCGTCAGCTGGAAGATTACTAATAGCCATATTTGTAACCGCAATATCCATTCCCGCTTCTTTTACTTTTTTACGTAACAACGATGCTCCCATTGCACTTGAACCCATTCCAGCATCACATGCAAAGATAACCTTTGTAACATTGTCAGGAATCGCTCCTTGATCTGTAAGCACATTTGATACAGAGCTTTTCTTCCCTTTCATTTCTTGCATTTTTTGAGCGGCTGCTTCAAGATCATCCTCACCCTGTTTCCCCGTTTTTAAAATAAAGGAAGAAACAATAAATGAAACAGCTGCTGCCACGATTACACCAGCAAAGTTTGCAATATATGCACTTGCGTGATGTGGGGTAACTGCAGTAATGGCAATAATACTACCTGGTGATGATGGAGCAAATAATCCACCGCCTAAAAGGACCAAAGTAAATACTCCACTCATTCCACCTAAGATGACAGCAAAAAATAACATTGGTCGCATTAAGATATATGGGAAATAAATCTCATGAATACCCCCAAAAAAGTGAATGATTCCTGCACCAGGTGCTGATTTCTTTGCCGTTCCTTTTCCAAAAAACATATACGCAAGTAGAACGCCGATACCAGGACCTGGATTTGCTTCAAGAAGGAACAAAATGGATTGTCCCGTTTGTTTTACCTGTTCCACACCGATTGGTGAAAGAACTCCGTGATTAATCGCATTATTTAAGAACAATACTTTTGCTGGTTCAATTAGAATGCTAGTTAGCGGAAGCAATCCTGTTCCGACCAACCAGTCAACTCCTGATACAAGCCATCCGGTAAACACATCGACTGCAGGTCCCACGCCTAAAAATGCTAGAATGGCAAGGATTGCCCCTAGAATACCAGCAGAAAAATTGTTTACAAGCATTTCAAAACCAGCTTTAACTTTCCCTTCAATTAACTGGTCAAATTTCTTAATTACAAACCCACCTAACGGACCAATTACCATCGCACCAAGAAACATCGGTATGTCTGCTCCTGCAATAACACCCATTGTTGCAATTGCACCAACAACCGCTCCACGTTCTTGATGAACAAGTTTACCACCTGTATATCCAATTAAAATAGGAAGTAAATAGGTAACCATTGGGGTAACCATTTTGGCAAGGTTTTCATTTGGGAAAAAGCCAGTAGGAATAAATAAAGCTGTAATTAACCCCCAAGCAATAAATGCAGATATATTTGGCATGACCATAGAACTTAGGAAATTACCAAACTTTTGTACAGCCACTTTTATATTTGATTGTGCCATATTCGATCTCCTTCTAAAATTAGTACCTTCACATGTTATCTTACATAGTTAACACTATCAACAAAGTGAAAAACCAACTTTGTCGTTCCTAAAGAGACAAAAGTATTTTTTCTCATACGTATTGTTAACAAAACTGTCAAATTTGTATTCATACAAGCAAAAAGGGCATATAATGATGTTACTACCTTTAAGGGTGTGAATTTATGAATAAATACTTTTTTCTTGCAATACTTTTGATCCTAACGAGTCTTACGAATGTTATTGATCATGGACATATAGATGGGAATGCTGTTCAAGAAAGCAAGCTTATAGATTATAAGTTTACTGACGAACTTCAACCGTTTGATCATTCCTTAGGCCACAAGCAAGAAACCACATTACAGGATTTACTATTAATCGTTATTATCATTCTCATAGTTACTAAATTCATAAGTTTACAAACAGCCATTAAGAAGAGGTATGTAAATCTTACCCCCATTCTCTATCAATCGAATTACGTGATCATTCCTCCTACTAAATAAAGATTTTCATTTTAAGGAGGAAACAAAATGAACTTAGTGAGATTAGTTATGATCGGGATGTTCTCTATAAGTGCTCTTACACTTTTTACTTATCAAAGTACTGAAATTTTTAATGCGTTCATGGAATTCTTTAGAGAAAAATAAAACGAAAAGAAACCCTTGCGTTCAAACGCAAGGGTTTTATTATTCAATCTAAGATTATGCTTTTACCGCTAATTCAACTACACGGCGTGCAGATGCTTTTACTTCTTCTAAACCGGCTGCAATGATTTCTTGTGCTTTATCTGGCATTGCATTATGTCCTTCAATAACCACTTCATCAATGATCTGCATTCCGAACACTCCACCGAAAACATTACGCATATAGTTCACAGCCATTTCCATCGGTGCTGCTTCAGGAGCTGAATAAACTCCTCCACGTGCATTTAGGAAGATTGCTTTCTTTTCTGGCATTAAGCCAACTAGGTTTCCAGAAGCATCGTATTTGAATGCAAAGCCGGCAGCAAATACGTAATCAATAAATGTTTGTAATTTTGCAGGAATCGTTAAATTCCATAATGGAAACGCAAAGACAACTACATCTGCACTTGAAAGTAAATCCATTGCTTTTTGTTTGGCAGCTAACAGACGTGATTCAACATCCGTAAGCTCTCCACCATTTTGTACTTTACCAAATGCATTAAAAAGCTCTTGGCCAAAATATGGTGTATCCTCTTCAAACACATCGTAAGTAGTAACGTTTACGTCTTTTCCATCTAATTCAGCCATAAACGTTTCGTACATCTTACTAGAAATCGCCTCAGAAGCAGGGCGGTTATTTGCTTTTACTACTAAAACATTCATTACATTCTCTCCTTTATTTCCTTCTTTGCTGGGCTAGTTACACTAACTACCCTAACTATAATTATTATAATCAGAGTCAAATGATTGTTAAGTACGCACTTAAAAGTGGTATAGTATCTTAATGTATACTATTGCTTTAGCGCTCACCTTTATATAGCCAGTTAATTTTACCTAAAGGAGGAAATGAGATTGGAAATAAAGCCTGAATTATGTCGTGTCGACGACGCTTTAGGGATCTTAACGGGGAAATGGAAACCCATAATCTTATTGCACCTTTTAACAAAAGGAACTCAACGATTTAGCGAGCTAAAACGAAATATGCCTGGAATCACCCAGAAGATGCTAACAAATCAATTACGTGATTTAGAAGAGGAAGACATTGTGCAACGTGTCGTTTATCCACAGGTCCCACCAAAGGTGGAGTACTCAATAACGGATTATGGGAAAAGCTTAGAACCGATATTAAGAGCCATGCATGATTGGGGTACCAAACACAATTTGCATAAAAAACAAAAAATGGTTAGTGAATAATAAAAATTTTAAGAGCTGTCACGATGGACAGCTCGATTTTTCTTATCACTAGGCATGTGATTGTCTATCTCGATAAATGCCTGGTGTCATTCCAACATGTCTTTTAAATAACTCCGAGAAATGGCGATAATTATAATAACCCACTTTTTCACTAACTTCGTTAACTTTCGCTCCGTTCTTTAGTAATTTCTTTGCCTGTTCAATCCTCAATTTTGTGACGTACTTTATGTATGACTCTCCCATTTGTTCCTTAAATAACACACTAAAATAGGTGCTACTCATGTTTGAATGCTCTGCCACTTCTTGAAGGCTAAGTTCTTTCTCGTAATTTAAATGAATAAAACGGAGGGCGCGCTCGATGGCGATATGTTTAGGCTCAATCTGATTGTTCTTTACCCATTGAAAAATTTGTTGCATCTGCTGTTGAAACCAATCACATAGCTCTATCGTTGAGTGTAGGTTGGCTACTTCCCGATGAGGCAAATATCCTTTATTCCAAAGACTTTCTTTTGCTACTTCCATACTTAGGTAAATAAGTCTAAGCATTTTTCCTTTTACTACTTCGGGATCTAATCTCCGCTCTATCATGGAACAATTAAATTCCTCTATTTTTTGAAGAAACTCTTCACGATCAAGCATGCGGAGACTAAGTAGAAGGGATTGTTTTCTTTGTGTAAGTTCCTTTTCTGTTAATACCTTACACTCCAGTTCAAAAATGGAAGCCTTAACCATAACATTTTTCAACTCCTTATCTATAGAATATTTACAGAGATTGAATATTTACGGGTTAAATAGATTTCTGGATAGTCAAAATTACGTTGGAGGACATCTACTAGATTGTTTATTGAAGAGAACAGAAGGAGATAACATTTATTCTTTCAGTACTTCAATTTTACTAAGTTTTTTAATATTATGAAAACGCTATCTTTTTGGTTGATGTCTGCTTTTTTTAGGTCGTACCAAAAAGAGATCACAACCGTCTAGAACGGCTGTGATCCCTTTCAGAGATTTATTTCTTTACTGGTTGAGCTACTTCAAAATTTAAGCTATCAATTCGAAGATCTGGTGAATGGAACACGACATATACTGTATTTTGACCCTTCGGCAATTTCCCTTTTAGATCAACAGTCACATCTTTGTATCCCAACTCATTTACGGTAACCCCTGCATTCTCTATGGTGTATGTGTTCTTTCCTGTTTTCGGTACTTCAATTTCAGCAAAAGGTTCGCTGTTTACAGAGCCAGAATGCAATGTAATTTTTCCACCTGCCACGTCCGAAGCAACGCTCGCGGTTACTTTCGTCGAACCTGTAAGCACCACTTTTGGTAGAGCTACCCAGGATCCTTCTTGTTTCGAACGGACGGCATGATATTCACCAACAACCTTCTCTGCTTTTAAGCTTTCGGCCGTTCTTGCTTTGGAGACTTCATGATAGACAACTTCATTTGATGCAAATGAGTGGTCGAATACATTAAAAGGTTTATTTGTTGGCAAAGCCGCAAGTGACTTCCCATCAATTGCGATCGTACTTTCTGCTTTAATTTCCTCAGAAGAAGACCCTATCATAAATATATAGTTTCCTTCCTCTACAAGGAAATCCCCAGCATTTACATCCCAAACAGCTAAGTCCTTCGGATCGATCGTAAGTGTAACTGTCTTTGTTTCCCCAGCTTGTAAGGATACCTTCTCAAAAGCTACGAGTTGCTTTTGAGGGGCATATTCCCCATAAGCAGATTTATTATTTTTTCCGTATAGCTGAACGACCTCAGAAGTATTTACCGTTCCTTCATTCTTCACTTGAACTGATACTTCAAAAGGAGAACCCTCAGAAGCCTTCTTTGGTGCTTTAAAGTCACTATACGTAAAGTTACTATAAGATAATCCGTAACCAAATGGGTATGTGACAGGAGCCTCTGTATACATGTAGGTTAATTCTTGTTCAATTGGATCTGCATTTGTCATATCCAACGTAAATCTTGGATCAATATCATCCAATGCAATCGTTGTATTTCCTTCAGGAATTGAGTACTTACTGATTTCTGGAAATGCAGACATATCTGCATACCATGTTGAAGAAAGACGTCCAGTTGGGGCATAGTCTCCATATAGCACTTGAGCTAACGCATAGGAATCATACTGACCTCCATATGGTTGATACACAATTGCTGAAACGTTCGGGTTATTTTGAATTGGCTCCATCCCTACTGGGAAGCTAGATTTTACAACAACAACTGTCTTTTTCCCTTCCGCAGCAAAAGCAGCCGATACTTTCTCTACCAACTCGTAATCTGCATCTCCCATATTCAAATCAGAGCGATCATTGCCTTCTCCCGCACTATGACGTGGAATCGCACCCACAAACACAACAGCATAGTCATCCGTTTTTGCACGTTTTACTGCTTCGGCTCCTACTTCTTTTACGACTGTTTGTTCAAACTTCACATCATCATTACGATTGGTTACATTGGCAGCAGTTCCAATCGTTGATGCCGCTGTCTTCAATTTTCCATCAGAGCCAGTTGTAATCACTCGTCCGTTGGAATAATACCAATTTGTGAAATCACCTGAGAATCCTGTTCTGTATCCACTTGCTACAAGGGAAACGGTCTGATCTGCATTTTCTTCCACTCTAATAGTTGGTGGAATCGCACTTGTATTCCCTAACATTTGGGCTAGATCCCAGTCATTATTGGTTAAGTTTAATGCCGTTGCATTTGTATTTTCAACAGATGCATTAGCAGTTGTAGGGGAGGTCACCCATTTTCCGTTTATTACCGAACGTAAGCTATACCCTTTTTGCCCCCAATCATACACTTCAAATAAATGCGCCGGGTTATTTTTATCTAACGGCTCAGTTGTTGTTACAAGCTGAGAACCCTTTATTACATCTGCAGCATTTTCATCCGCTGTAACCGTCTGACCATTCAGCTTTGATTTTAATGAAACCACTTCCACTGCTGGGTCATAGGAAACATTATTCGAACCATTCGCCTTGATAATTGCCAATAGTGGGGAGATACCAGAGTTATCAATGTTTGGTGTTGTTCTTGCTGAGTAGGTGGTTTTAAACCTTGAATCTGCATACACTCCAGAAACTGACGCCTTCTTGTTTTTCTCGAGTGGTAGTGCCCCATCATTCTTTAGAAGGACGATACTTTCCTGCGCAGCCTGTAAAGCAACTTCTTGATGTTCAGGATCACTATATGTAGCTAGTTCCTCCCTAACATCTTTCGCCTCTTGAGCAAACGGATAGTTCTTCGGAATTCCATTTTCATCTACTTCATTAAAAATACCCACTCGAACCATTTGATTCACATGTGAACGAGCTGCTTCGATTAAATCCTCTTTTGTCACACCGTATTTCCCTGCTTCAACTGCGTCAACTACAGCTGCCACATCGTCTAACGCATTTTGAGGATTTGGTCCAGGACGGCCGGCATTCGCATCAGCTAAAATCATTAAGATGGTTGCAGCCGTTCGATCCGTCGCATATTGAGTATCATAACCATTTCCTTGCCCATTTGCCCCAAAAACGAGTGCGTCCCCATTAAAATCAGGAGAGCTATATACACCATACTTCGAGTAATTATTAGCATGAATTTGATAAGGTGAAAGAATGTTTGGAATACCATTCGTTCGTCCAAATGATGTCATAACTCCAGCAACTGAACCTGAGCTTAATGCTTTTAATGGACTTTTTGTCTGATATTCGAAAATAGATCTGGCACCAGCACTATTATTTGCCGTTTGGCGGAACCACTGGGCATTATATACGGAGTAATGCTTTGTTCCAACAGCTGCACGCATCCAAAAGCCATCATCACTTTGTTCCTGATCCGTACCGCTAAGTCCTGCTGCCATATTATCAATCATCGTAGCGGCCATGTGAACATCCTCAGAAAATCCTTCGTCAAATCGACCGCTTAAAGGATTAATTCTCATATCGCTTACAACCGTAAATGCAACTGTCGCAGAAGGATCTGTTCCACCGTGAATATTTGACTCCCCTTGTTTCACTTTTAATGTACTAATTTTTTCACTTCCTACTACTCTACCAATATCCGTAAGAAGTTCTTTGTTCCAAGTTTGCCCCATTCCTACTAGCGCAGGGAAATCTGTTGAAACCCCTTGAACATTATCTGCTGCTGAAAGTGCACCAGGTATCACTTTGCCTGCATTTGGGCCACGTTGTAAGGTGTAATGGTTTCTTGAACCAGTTGCATATACGGCTGGTCCTTCTAGACCTGTGTACTCAAAATAAGCATCAACATACTCATCGAGATGGTCAGGTACACCGTCAAACAACGGCATTCCATGAAATACCCCACCCACTTGATGTTTAAATTCGATGTACTCTTCTGCTTGTTTCTCTGGAGCTTTAAACCCAACCATACTCGCTGTTAACGAAGTAATAAGCATTACGGATAGTGATTTTCTCCCTATTCTAGAAAGACGGGATTTTTTCAACATAGCACTTCCTCTCAGGTTTTTTAAGCGCTTTCAATTATGAAGGGACCGGTCTCCTATAAAAATATTTTAATCTCTATCTACCATTCAACGATAGTGAGCTATTTTTACGATTGTGTACACATTTTTAAGACAGAAAGAAGTGGATTCATTTTTATTATTATCCTTGATAGGATTTTCCTAATTTTTACTCTGTCAAATGAACAGTATACTTAAAGTATGTCTTAGACCGCATTGATGTTTTTTCAGATTGAGGTGATTGGGTTGGTTTTAAGAATTGTATTTATCATTACATTAGGATTTCAGACCGTTATTAATATGACGCGGCCTGTCATCACGTTATATGCCTCAGAGCTCGGAGCTTCTCCCCTTGAAATAGGTATCCTTACGGCAGCCTTTGCTTTATTTCCGCTCATATTTGCAATTCAAGCCGGTAAACTAGCGGATAAACTCGGAGATCGCATTCCTGTTTTTATCGGATCATTTTCAATACTTGTGGGGATGGCTATTCCATTGACTTACCCAAGCATGTGGGCGTTATTTGTGAGCCAATTTTTTGTAGGAATCGGAAGTGTATTTATCCCTGTTTCCTTACAGAATGTCCTAGGAAATAGTGCAACAAAAGATAATCGTGACCACTACTTTAGTATGCTTGGCATGGCAGTAGCAACAGGAGCATTAATTGGGCCTATCATCGGAGGATTTGTTACGGAGCATATTTCTTATTCGTTTTCTTTTCTGCTTTCTATTCTTATTGGGATCGTGCCAGTGATTTTCACTTTTTTCCTGCCTGTCATCAAAAGGCAAGGTTCTGCAAATCAATATGGAATGCTTTCTTCTATTAAGCTATTACAAAATCCATTATTACAAAAAGCCTTATTTTCAAGTGCCCTAGTATTGTACTCAAGAGATATTTTTGTTGCGTATTTTCCTTTGTATGCAAAAAGCTTACAACTGTCTGATTCGACGATAGGAATCATTATTGCTGTTCAAGGATTAGCGATGATTATTGTGCGTGTGTTTTTACCGAAATTAATAGATATGTTGGGTAGAGACAGGGTCCTGCTTATCTCTATCATTGTTGCTGGAACCTCGTTTCTGCTTATGCCTTTTTCAGAGAATGTGATTTTTATGGGCATTTTGAGCTCCCTTATGGGATTGGGCTTGGGTTGTGGTCAACCTCTCTCCATGACAACGACGTATAATGCGTCACCTAAATCAAGGACCGGAGAAGTTCTCGGACTACGCCTAACCACGAATCGCCTATCACAGCTAATTGCTCCTCTTTTCTTTGGAGTGATTGGTGCCTCAGCTGGAATTATGTCTGTGTATTTGGTTAGTGGGGTTTTCTTAGTTTCGGGGACCTTTTGGATTCGACCGGAGAAAGTGAACAGTTCGGATAATTATACTTAAGTTGGAGTCGTAGTGATCTTTCACAAATGTATCTACCACCATCTAAACATGTTCATATGCGGGATGAAGTTCGTTTGCTTCGGCTTATCAGCTTTAAATGATCTTCATATGCTTTATGAACTTCATTTGCTCCGGCTTTTCTACTTCAAATGATCTTCATATGCTCGATGAACTTCATTTGCTCCGGCTTTTCTGTTTCAAATGATCTTCATATGCTCGATGAACTTCATTTGGCAAAAGCTTTTCTACTTCAAATGATCTTCATATGCTCGATGGACTTCATTTGGCAAAAGCTTTTCTACTTCAAATGATCTTCATATGCTCGATGGACTTCATTTGGCAAAAGCTTTTCTACTTCAAATGATCTTCATATGCTCGATGGACTTCGTTACTCCGGCTTTTTTCTTAAAATCAATTACTTTCATGTAAAAAAGCAGACAATAGTTGTCTGCTTTCCGTAAATCTATAATTATTCAAAACGAACCCGAACTTTAGCCAATATTCCATCTAATTCATCAAGAACTTCACGTGGGATTGGTAAAAAAGGTTTGTTCGCTACTTCTCTCAAAGACAAATGACCCACTTTTCCTATCAAATCCTCAGGTAATTGAGATATCTGTGGTACCTTCTCAACTAAAATGCTTTTTGCCTCTTTGTTGTGGAGTAATTCGGACAAGGCAAATTCTGTGCTGTAGCTTTCGATATAAGCCTTAGTTGGAGTATAACTAATTTCCCATACTCCGCTTTCCAGCTCTACCTGCACATTCTCATTCATTTGTTGTGCGGATAATCCAGTCTCTACTAATAATTGACCATTAATCTTTACAGTTTGTACTAATGCATCTGGTAAGATTAGTGTGGCTGTTGCATTAAATGGAATCGTGAATGCAAAGTCCAGGTTTCCTTCCTCATCTATTGACCATTGGCTTTCATATAAACCGGAGGCAGAATTCAAACTAGCCTTTACATGATTAATTCTGCTGTTTGGTAGTGGAGCTAATTTAACATGGCGGAATCCAGGCTGATCTTCTACTGGATTAATCCCAGCCATATGTCTAAACATCCATTCCACAATCGAACCGTAAGCATAGTGATTTAAGGAATTCATATCTGTTCCACTTATTTTTCCATCAGGCAATACAGAATTCCAGCGCTCCCAAATGGTTGTTGCTCCCATGGTCACTGCATATAACCAGCTTGGATAATCTGTATTTAGTAACAACGTATAAGCAACGTCATTGCTTTCATTTTCAGATAATACTCTGCACAAATATGGAGTTCCCACAAAGCCCGTCTTTAAATGATTACCATCATTCTTTAACTTGGCACGTAAATCATTTGCGATTCTTTCGGTAAATTCTTCAGGAACTAACTCCATAAATAATGCTACAATTAGTGCCGTTTGCGTATTTAATGCGAGTCGACCATTTTTTGTGAAGTACTCGTCCTGGATAGCGGTTCTTACCTCATTTGACAGGTTCTCATATTCGTTCGACACATCGACCATTCCAAGTACTTTCGCTGCTTTTGCGACTAAACCTGCGGAATAGCAATAATAAGCAGATGATATAAAGCTAACCTCTGTTCCACCAGTAGGAAAATTAGGGTTTTCTCCATCTAAAGCTAACCAATCTCCGAAATGGAAGCCTGTCGTCCACAGTCTCTTTGAGCCGGATCCATCATCCGCTCGTTTAATATAATCAACCCAAGCTTTCATGCTATCAAATTGTTGTTCTAATATGGCCTTATCACCATAATGCAGATACACATTCCAAGGAATAATGGTAGCTGCATCACCCCAAGCACTTGAACCGCCACCATTAATATTTGTAGCTGGCACCACCATTGGGACCATGCCCGCTTTGTCCTCTTGCTCCTTCCAAAGATCATACCCATATTTGCTGAAAAAAGCATATGAATCCATATTAAAGCAGGCCGTTCCTGAAAAGACTTGTGCATCACCCGTCCAACCCATCCGTTCATCTCTTTGTGGGCAATCGGTAGGAACATCTAAAAAGTTACCTTTTTGTCCCCATAATGCATTCAAAAATAGTCGGTTCACTAACGGATTACTCGTTTCAATATGGCCCGTTTGGTCCATATCTGAGTACAATACACAACCCGTAAAATCATCAGGATTCAATTCACCCTGCCATCCCGACACTTTTACGTACCTGAAACCATAGAAAGTGAAGTGTGGTCTAACAACCATTTCTTCTCCATTGGATATATACGTAAACTTGGCTTTAGCTGTTCGTAAATTCTCACGATAGAAATTACCTTCCTGAAGAAGCTCTCCATACTCTAAGGTAATTTCCGACCCCTTAGGAGTCCTATTTTTAAATTGGATCCATCCCACCATGTTTTGACCCATATCTAACACGGTCTCACCCGCAGGTGTGGAAATAACCTCAATTGGTTGTATCGTTTCTTTTATCACAACGGGTAAGCTTAATCTTGCTTTTAATCGATCAAATCCTAAATCGATTTCGTGGACGTTATAGGTTGTACGATCATCAAAGGTGGCGTCATACACTTCACCATCATAAATACTGCTTTCTAAAATGTTACTTCTTCTCGCCGTCCAAGTACTGTCTGTAGGAATCAATTGACTTGTTCCATCTTTAAAGTAAATGACTATTTCACAAAGTAGAGCATACTTATCTCCATAGATTTCAGAGGTTCCACCGTCAAACCCAAATCTTCCTTTATAAAGACCATTTCCTAGCATCACTTCTACATTGTTATGTCCCGTTTTAACTTGCTCCGTAATGTCATAGGTTTGATACTGCAGCCATTTATGATATGCATTAAAATGTGGAGTTAAATATTCATTCCCGACCTTGTCACCGTTGATTTCCATTTCATATAAACCTAACCCACATACATATGCTCGAGCAGATTCAATTTCTTTTTCAATCAAAAAATCTTTTGTTAATACAGGCTCTATACTCTTATCGAGTTCCGGTGTAATCCAACTTGCCTTCCATGGCTCTTCACCCTTGGCTGTCTCAAACCAGGCAGGATCGCTAGTTGCCATCTCCCCATTATCTGCCCATACGGTCACACGCCAGAAATAGCGTGTATACGGTCTTAGTTCGATTGGTAGTTCAAAAGCAAGACTGTCTATTTCTTGACTCTTTCCACTATCGAACACGATGTTAGAAAAATGATCATCTAAAGCAACCTGAATTTGTGCAGCTGTTTGCTTTTTTGCATCTGTTTCACATGTGATAAAAGACAGTCTTGGTTTTCCTATATCAAATCCCAAAGGGTTTGTTATACGGTTCGTTTTCAAAGTTACGATTTTCATGTTTAGAGTCTCCTTTTATCTAGTACTCTTTCTTTTTATAGTCTAGTATCCCACTTTCCACAAAACGCATCTACTGGACTCTTCCCTTTAAATTCTGATCTTCCAGTAATTTTATCAATCACTGCCTTGACGACAAACTCATTAGACGAATACGCATTAATATACGTTTTTACCATCGGTACATCCTGAAGATGATAAGGGTTGGCTACAGATATAAACATGGTAGGAATTTCGTTTACAAACCATGGAGCATTTGCATTTAAAGGCTGCATCCAATTGATTCTAACAGTTGTTTGATTACTTGCCGTTTCTAAATTCGCTACATATAAAACAAGGTCATATTTTTCTTTTAGATCATGAACACTCATGAGTAATTCTTTAAAGTTCACCTTGCTATTATCGAAAAGATCGACTTCAAACCCTTCTTTTTGAAGAGCTTCTAAAAAGGAATGGGTTACAGAAGCGCCTTCTTTCAAGCCGCCACTTTGGTCACCTAAAATATTTAATCTGATCCGTTTATATTGTTTAGGGCTAATCGGTAATAATTTCTGTGTGTCCTTTACTAAAGTTACCGACTGGTCAGCACATTCACTTGCCCACTTCTTATGCTCCTCACTCTGTAGTACAGATAATGCTTCTTGACCGGGTACAAGTGTTCCATCAACTTTTTGATTGTGTAAACCTATAGACAGCTTTAAAGCTAATATTCTCGTTACTGCTTCATCTACCCTTTCGACTGAAAGAATACCCGTTTCAATTCCCTTCATCATAAACTCATAATCTTCTCTAATATCACGATTGAAAAGGAACATATCACAGCCTGACGCAATGGCCTTTGGAACAGCAATTTCTCTTTTTTCCGAAACAGTGAAACCGAGCATTGGAGTCGCATCTGTAATGATTAGTCCATTAAAGCCTAATTGTTTTCTCAACAAATCATTTAACAGCTCTGGAGCTAAAGTGGCTGGCATAATCTCTTCGTCTTGAATGGTTGGAACGAGTTTTCTAGAATAATGTGGTAGTTTGATATGCCCGATCATAATCGATTTTGCATCAGCCTCAATCATTTCTTTATATACCATTCCAAATGTTTGGTCCCACTCTTCTGGTGATAGTGAATTCACAGAAGATAAAAGATGGTGATCTCGATTATCTACTCCATCTCCTGGGAAATGCTTTACAGAGGCTGCAACACCACTTTCACTCAATCCTTCCAAATAGGCTTTTCCCATATTCGCCACTCTTTTAGGATCAGAACCAAATGTTCTTACATTAGTAATCGGATTTTGATAGTTCATATCAATATCAACAATTGGTGCAAATGCCCAGTTACAACCTACTGCTCTTCCTTCGCGACCGGCAACTACCCCTAACTTATAAGCCATGTCCACATTGTCCGTGGCTGCCACCTGTAACTGCTTCCCAAAGTACGTTCCATCCGTTGCAATACCGTTTCCACCCGCTTCTAAATTAGCGGAAATTAACAAAGGAATAGGAGAAAGACTCTGTAATAGTCGGTGGGTTTCCTGCATTTTCGCTCCCTCGTTCGGACGATACATGATCCCACCTGGCTTGAATTCTTCGATAAATCTAGTTAACTCTTCTTCCTGATCGGAGCTGCCAATCGGACAGAATAGTTGGCCAACTTTCTCACGTAAACTCATGGACTGGAGCGTTTGTTCAATCCAACTGATATCTTTATCTGATAAAAAAAACGGTTTATTTTTTAAATGAGCGTATTTACTTTCCATTTGTATCATCGTTTGCTCTCCTTTATCTCTCCAATAATTGTTCAATATTGAGCTTAGTTAAATCCTCTACACAGATATGTGCGTATGGACAGGTCGCAGCTGCTCCAATTCCTACTGCCTTCATCCCTGCAGCAATCGCAGCTTCAATCCCTGCTTCCGCATCCTCCATAACGATACATTCTTCCGGTCGAACACCAAGCATTTCAGCTGCCAGTAAGAATACCTCTGGATCTGGTTTACTATTATTAATCGCATTCCCATCTGCTATCGCATCAAAGCTTGAAGCCATTCCGATTTTTTCTAAAATAATTGGTGTATTTTTACTTGAGGATCCGATCGCTATTTGGATTTCTCTACCTTTTAGATTCAGAATAAGTTCCCTTACACCCGGCAAAATATCCTTAGCAGATAGATGGTTTAAGAGTTCACGATATCTATCGTTTTTTCGTTCAGCTAGAAGGAGTTTTTCAGTTTCACTATAACTCTTAGTTGAATTGCTCAGAATTATGTCGAGACTTTCCATTCGACTTACGCCTCGTAATTTTTCGTTTATCTCTCGATTAAAAGGAATATCTTCCTGTTCGCTAATTTCTTTCCATGCTTCGTAATGACATTCATCTGTAGAGACAATAACCCCATCTAAATCAAAAATGACTGCTGACTTTTCCATATATCCCATCCTTATCACAGGGCGTTTCCACCATATTGTTTTGTTGAAAGCGTTTCATTATTTTTATGATATAAGAATTTTTCAGATTGCGCTTTCCCCTTTTTGACCTTAAAGGGGCCGTTATTTGTTCTAAATGGAATTAACATATATATACCCGGAAAAAGTGAGGTTTTATCGTGTGTGGTAGGGGATTTTATAAAACTTGAGGGATGAAGGACGTTTTCCTCTTATTCTCCTTCTCTAACATTCTTCATCCGGGCTATGAAAGACGTTTCCCTTTCATTCTCCTTCTCTAACGTTCTTCATCCGGGCTATGAAGGACGTTTCCCTTTCATTCTCCTTCTCTAACGTTCTTCATCCGGGCTATGAAAGACGTTTCCCTTTCATTCTCCTTCTCTAACGTTCTTCATCCGGGCTATGAAAGACGTTTCCCTTTCATTCTCCTTCTCTAACGTTCTTCATCCGGGCTATGAAAGACGTTTCCCTTTCATTCTCCTTCTCTAACGTTCTTCATCCGGGCTATGAAAGACGTTTCCCTTTCATTCTCCTTCTCTAACGTTCTTCATCCGGGCTATGAAAGACGTTTCCCTTTCATTCTCCTTCTCTAACGTTCTTCATACCCCTTATGAAGGACACTTCTCTACCATTCTAGTAAAGAAACGTTCTTCATTAAGGTTATGAAGAACGTTTCTGTTCAAATGCTATTTAAATTGTTTCTTTAACCACCTAGCCGCAAGATCAAACCATACCTTGCAGTCTTCATTCAAATGACTAGGATTATTTGCCGTTGTTTCATCACAAAGAGATAATCCGTGTACTCCACTTTCAAATACATGCAGTTCATAAGTAACCTTCTTTTGAGCGAGTGCTGTTGCGAATCTTAGAGCATTTTCAGCATAGACTAACGAATCATCTGCTGTGTGCCAAATGAAGGTGGGTGGTGTTTGAGGAGAAACGAAATTCACGGGACTAACTTCGATAAGCTGCTCTTCTGTAGGAGTGGCCGTACCAAAAACAGCTTTACTAGAAATATCCCAAAACCCTTTAGCGAATGGGTCTGCTTCTGTGTTTACCTTTTCCTTCATAAGCTGATAGTCAACTAGGGGATATCCGAGAATAACAGCGTTAGGCCTAAAGACGTCACTCTCAACACTAAATTTTTCTGTTAATAGTGAACTATTCCATTGAACTCCCAAACTAGCAGCTAAATGCGCTCCTGCAGAGAATCCACAGACAGCAATTTTTTCAGTATCTACTAACCATTTAGAAGCATGTTCTTTAATCATTAAAATGGCTTGTGCTAAATCAAATAATGGTTGGGGGTAAGCAGATTGTTCATTCGGAGTTGGAAGATTATTAAAATCCTTTACCCACTCTTTAAAATAGGTAGTATAGCGTAAAACAAATGTATGATAGCCTTGTGATGCAAAGCGTAATGCAACGGGTTCTGCCTCACGGTCGGATGTTCCTAAATATCCACCACCAGGACAAATAATAATCGCTGGACGTGTTTTGTCCGTTTGAAATTCTAATGAATTTTCGTGAATATAAGTTTGTAAGTATACATGATCACAATTTTCCCAAAGACGGATTTTATCCATTAACATAACCCTACTTCCTCCTTATTTGTTTAGCAAAATAATGGGCCCGATTGAAAAACCGAACCCATACTTATTTCTATATTGTGTACCTATTATCCTATCTTTTCATAAGGAATTTCTTCTGAATCGTCTTTCCCTTTGATAGGCTCACCCATTTCTGGAATTGGAATAACAGCTAATGCAGATAGTACAGAGAACCCAGCAAGTATTAAGAAGAATAAAGTATAACCGTCACCACCAAACCAAGCGACACCTAGTGCAATTACTGCAGGGGCTGCAAAGTTAACTAATGCGGAAGAAAGCTGGACGGTTACATTCATAATAGACAAGTCTTTTCCCGTATCCATTTTTGACGGCAGAATACGGTTCACTAGTGCATTATCAACTGCTCCGTACATACCAAATCCAAAGTTGAAGATAAAGTTACCAACAATGACCCATGTGATATCTTTAGAGAAAGCAAATGCAACAAGACACACACCTGTTACTAACGCAGCCCCCATAACAAATGGTTTCTGCTTCTTCACCTTGTCAGATAGGAAGCCTCCAAGAATTCCCGCCACAACCATTAGCATTATGGAAGGTGCCGTATATGCCATTAATTTAAAGATATCTGCTTCCCCAAGATGGAATCTTGCTATATAAAAAAGTGTTAATAGTGATAATCCAGCATTTGAAACATTGATAAATAGTTTTGTTAGTAATGCCCAAGTGAATGTTGGGTGCTTTTTATAACTAGGATAGAAGTTTTGTAGTCGCTTCCAAATTGGTGTATTCTTTGAAGCTTGCGCTGTACCAACAAAGTAGTTATCTTTTACAAGTAGAGCTGCTGCAATTCCACCAATCAACTGAATAATGGCAATTGCTACTAATTTCTGTTGAACCGTTGAATCCGCAAACACACCCATAATCATTTGACCTGACATAACAAACGCTGGAGCCGCTGCACCAATCAGTCCAGATACACGACCAAATTTTTCAGGTTCCACTTGTTCAGGTACGATCGCAAAGCAAGAAAGAGAAACCATTCCATAAAAGAATTGAACTAAGCAAAAACCTACCACTAGAACGGGAATAGATGGGGCATATGTTAGTAACAGCATGGATAGCGCTCCACCGATACTTCCCGCAATCATCCAAAATCTTCTTCTACCAAACTTCAAGCGAGTCTTATCAGCGATGACTCCTCCTAAAGGACCTAAAAATACAATCGCAAGACCACCGATCCCAGCAACCATTCCATAAACAGCGGTTACATTTTCCTCTCCAACAAGTCGAATAATATTAAACTGAATAAGACCAAAACCAAGTAATACGAGAGGAGCTACTGCCGTACCTACTCCCAAAATAGCCGCAAAAACTAATCGAAACAGCGGTGTTTTATTCCATGTTACACTTTCCATTTGTTTAACCTCCCTTTAATAACTACCTAAGCGCTTTCAAAAGACCTATAAAACTACTACATAACATAAGTGCTGATTGAACTCATTTTCCTTTTTTCGCTGGAAACGCTTCCTTATGTACTTCATTATAGGTGTATGAAAACCTTTACACTATCCGATATTTGCTCATAGAGAGACCGTAAATTGTCATTTCTCTTTTGAATTGACTTTTTACATTAACTAACTACAACAAAAAAAGGCAGGTATTTTAGCCTACCTAAAGGGTTCTTTGAGGAAAAATTTCTATTAATTGTACTTCGTGAGGCTGAAGAGTTTCTTCTATAATCAACTCTCCATCAACTCTTACTTCTCTTATATGCTTTTTAGGAAGGGAAGAATGCTTTAAATATTCAACGGCTTCCTCATCCATACGGATAGGTGCCCCCATTTCAACCCATTGGTCAAAGCTACTACCATTGCCTCGGTTTATTTTGTGTTGCTTCACTTTATAAATACCCTTATCCAAACCGCCTACATTTAGTGTCATGCGAATATCATCTTTATCGAGAAATACCTTATAGCGATCGGTCAAATCGATGTTTGCATGCTGATTCATACAATACAATCTGTCATAATGGCAATAATGATAAAGAATGATTTGATATCCCCTAGAACTTTGGGTCACAAAATACCCTTCCCCTGATGCTAGTAACTCATCTCCTAGCTTTCCTAGAAATTCATATGCATAAAAAGCAGGCTTTGGAATGCCATTATTCGTTGTTAAACCGAGGCCACCATGGTAGGTTTCAAGGGCGATCCTTTGTTCCTCAATGAAGTCTGTCAAAGTCCAGTAGCCAAAGCTTTGAATCTCATCGATATTTTCAAGTAGGTTTTTAACGATAAAAGCGGCTTTAAAGCTCGTATCATTTGTTAAATCTCGATGAAAGGCGGTTGAATTCCATTCTGTTAGGTGAACCTCTACTTGTGACATTTTTTTCTCCGCTAGAATGTCCTTCAGTCGTTTAATCTTATTTTTTAAAAAGTCTTCGTCTCGTGAAATGTAACCAAACTCGAAGGACTCGCTGTCTACCATTTTTCTTTTCTTATTAATATCTTTTTCTTCATGTGAGTAACAATGGAACGTAATAAAATCAGGAATGCAATTCTCGTTACTACAAAAATCTAAAAACCCCTGTAACCAATCACTATTCACCGTATTAATACTTGGGCCGCCCACTTTATAGGTAGGATTGTGCTTTTTTATCGTGTTATAGGTACTTTTATAGAAATCACAATAATCTTCAAAGGTACCTCTCCAAAACACATAGAAATCTGGTTCATTCCATACTTCAAAATACCAGTTCTTTACTTCTTCCGTTCCATATCTATTTTCATAATGTAAAATAAAGTTCTTCACTAGGGAATTCCATTTATCGATATCCTTCGGCTGGCTAATAATACTTTTTTTATAAAAAACCGTTTCCTCTCGGTTTTCAGCTAAATCTCCTGGCATAAAACCAAGTTCAACAAATGGTTTTACGTCTATGCTTTTTAAAAAATCAAATAGCTGATCTGTATAGAAAAAGTTATACTCGGCGACACCCCTATCGTTTTCCGCGTATACCATCATTTCATCGTCAAACAATCCATGAAAGCGAAGATACTGAAAGTCGGTTGCTTTTTTCACTGCCTTTATCTGCTTTTGAACACCTGTATAAAGACCTTCTTTCGCCTTTCCGATTGTCATTAAATTTTTCCAAGTATGATTCAGCTTAGAGGTTTTCCTAGACATATTAATTGAAGATTTCTTCTTAACCACCGCTTTATGATTCACTTCAATTAATTTATCGTCTTGAGGTAAAAACGAAAAGAGCTTTGAAAAGGCTTGATCCTTATCTATTTCAACATAGTTAGCAAGCGTCACTTTGCTACTACCCGTTTTTCTCGGTTCCATTTCAACCGCACGTCGATATTCACTTGGTGTCTGATGATAAAATTCCTTAAAAGCTCGGTTAAAGGCCTTTACACTAGCAAATCCATTATCAAGTGCAATTTGTGTTAAAGGAATATCGGTAAAAACAATATCTTTTACCGCATGGTCTAGTCGAATACTATCTACATACTTTGAAAAGGGCATTCCAAGATGCTTCTGAATAAATTTAGAAAGATAGTGAATTGACAGAAACTCAATCTGAGCTAGTTCGTTAAGTGTTATTTCTTGCTTAAAATTATCCTTTACATAAGAAGTGATTCGTAAGAGTCTATCAATATGCTTTTGGCTGGAGATTTTGCTTTCCTTAACATTTTCATCTTTGAAATTTTTCATTAACAAGTAAATTAATTGGAAATAAAGAGATTGAATTTGTAGCTCATATCCTTCTCCCTCTTTATTAATGACCCACATCATTTGTGCAAGCAGAGCTCTAATCTGATTAAACTCCCCTTGATGGCTTTCATCGAATAAAAAAGACTTACAAGAGAAAGAATATGTGTCGGCGTCTTTTATATTATTCTTCAAATCAGGGATCGGGATTTGAAGAGCTAGTAATAAATTATCTTCTTGATGTTGTATGGAGTGGATATCATTTGCATTGATCAGAAAAATATCCTTTTCATTTAAATCGTATCTTTTATCATTAACCGAAACTGCAACTTTCCCTTTTAACACGAAGATCATTTCTATGCTGTCATGCCAATGGTTCGTAACATAATCAACGCTGTGCAGAAAAATATGTATCGGCAGGTCCTTATTCATTTCGATAATTTCATATGTAAAGTTCATCGTATTCACCCGACTTTTAACCTATTTTTTCAAGTATACCTTTCTGTCGATTAAAAGTGAATGTTGTCGTATGGCAATTTTCAGTAGATTTTGTATTGAAAAATTACTAGTAATACTAAAATAATCCTTTTTAAAACTTCTGAATATTCACACCTTAGTTGGTAAGATTATTTATGAAAGCGTTACCAAATAATATATTTACGCAATTTTTTGGGGGATATGATGTTAAAGAAGATGAGGAAAAAAAGAAGACAATTAACTTCCATTGCATTAGCAACAGGTATTGCTTTATCCGGATTAAGTTTTCAAACAGGAGTATTTGCAGCAGAACAAGAAGCGCCAAAGACTGAACAAACAATCAAAAATATAGTGCCTCAATTAGTAGATAAGGCTTCCATTGAAGCTGTCATCGCCGCTATGACGGTGGAGGAAAAGGCAAAACTCGTAGTAGGTGTGGGCATGCCTGGAATGACGATTCCTAAACTTCCCGTACAAGGTGCAGTTGGAGGAACACCAGCCATTGAAAGATTAGGAATTCCTGCCATGTATTATGCCGATGGACCAGCTGGTTTAAGAATTAGTCCAACACGCCCTGGAGAGTCAAAAACGTATTATACCACAGCCTTCCCAATCGCTACCTCATTGGCATCCACTTGGGATACGAGTGTAGTAAATAAGGTTGGGCAAGCACAAGGGAATGAAGTGAAGGAATACGGTGTGGATGTATTGCTAGCACCAGCTCTAAACCTTCACCGTAACATATTAACCGGAAGAAACTTTGAATATTTCTCTGAGGATCCTTTGATCGCAGGTAAGATGACGGCTGCCTTAGTAAATGGTGTCCAATCTAATGGAGTAGGTGCAACCATCAAACACTATGCAGCAAATAATCAGGAAACCAATCGTTTTACCATTGATACCATCGTTTCTGAAAGAGCTCTTAGAGAGTTGTATTTAAAAGGCTTTGAGATTGCTGTTAAGGAATCTCATCCGAAAGCTGTCATGAGTTCTTATAATCTTCTAAATGGGACACCTGCATCTCAAAATGAAGAATTGCTGACAACAGTCTTAAGAGGAGATTGGGGCTACGATGGCTATGTGATGACTGACTGGTTTGCTGGAACAGATCCTGTTGCCCAAATGAGAGCAGGAAATGATCAGATTATGCCTGGTTTCCCTCAAAGCTCAGAAAGAATAGTAAATGCGGTTAAAAACGGAAGCTTAGACGAGGCGATATTAGATAGAAATGTTAAGAACATCTTAAACTTCGTAGTCGAATCTCCTAGTTTTAAAAATTATAGCCATTCTGACAATCCAGACCTCCAAGCTCATGCCGAAGTGGCTCGTCAGGCTGCGGCAGATGGGATGGTTCTATTTAAGAATAATCAAAATGCACTCCCACTTCAAAAAGAAAACAAAGTTGCGTTATTTGGTACCGCACAGATAGAAACGGTAAAGGGTGGAACAGGTAGTGGAGATGTAAACGCAGCCTATACCGTTTCTATTGTAGATGGATTAAAGCATGCAGGATATTCACTCCATGAAGACCTTGTGAATCAATATAGCAATTATATTGGTGAGTTAAGACAAATGGAAGAATACAAAATTAAGCCGAGTCCATGGGGAGAGGACTTTGGAAAAGAAATACCAGTCATTCCTGAGATGGTGTTAAATACGAACCAGATTAAAACAATCGAGGATGAATCAGATATTGGTGTCATTGTTATTGGAAGAAATTCTGGCGAAGGTGTGGACCGTCAAAATGTAAAAGGCGATTACCTTCTAACAGATACGGAAAAAGCGATGATTCAAAACGTCTCAAAGGCATATCATGATGCTGGAAAGAAAGTAGCAGTTGTCCTGAATATTGGTGGCCCTGTTGAAATAGCAAGTTGGAGAGATCAAGTAGATTCCATCCTTCTAGCATGGCAACCAGGGCAGGAAGCAGGAGATGCTGTAGCAGATGTATTAACTGGAGCGGTGAATCCTTCTGGAAAACTGGCAACCACCTTCCCTATGAAATATGAGGATGTGCCTTCTGCTGAAAACTTCCCTGGGACACCAGCAGAAAACCCTACTCAGGTGGTGTATGAAGAAGACATTTATGTCGGTTATCGCTATCACTCAACCTTTGATGTAAAGCCTGCCTATGAATTTGGATATGGATTATCATATACAAACTTTGATTACAGTAATATTCGAGTGAATCAGGGAGGTAAATTCAAAGATCAAATTACCGTATTTGCTAACATAAAGAATACAGGGAAAGTATCAGGAAAAGAAGCGGTTCAAGTCTATGTATCGGCTCCAGACGGAAAGCTTGAAAAACCTGAAATTGAATTAAAGGCATTTGGAAAAACAAAAGAGTTAAAGCCAAATCAAAGCGAGCTGTTAAAGTTTGAATTGAATGCGAAAGATCTAGCATCCTTTGATGAAGAGAAAAATCAATGGATAGTAGAAAAAGGAGTTTATACAGTGAAGGTCGGTGCTTCTTCAGAGAATATTAAAGGATTCACAACATTCACGGTTGCTAAAGATATTATTGTAGAAGAAGTGAGTAATTCATTAGTGCCAGAAGTAGAAATCGATAGACTAAGTAAAAAGTAAGGAACTAACGCCAATATCAAAACAGGATATTGGCGTTTTTTATGCTATAGTGATCCAAATTGGGTTGTTGACTTAGCACCTGCTAGGTTTGCAAAGCTTGTATACTCCTCTAATAAAGCTTGGTCTTCAGGTACTCCATTGTCATGAAATCGAGATAAAAGAGCAGCCATAAAAGCATCACCTGCACCCGTCGTATCAACCGCTTTAACTTGGATACCTGGAATGTTCACCAGAATTCCTTTATGGCTCGCAAAAGCTCCGTACTTTCCTCTTGTAATAAAAAGAAAAGGAATATTCATGTTTGATATGCTTTCAAGTCCTTGCTCAAATGTATCCGATTTTGTTAAAAACAGTAATTCATCCTCTGCCATTTTTACGATATCAGCCATATTTACATATGAGAGAATAACTTCTCTACATTGCTCTTCACTTTCCCATCGCTTCAAACGAATATTGGTGTCAAATGCTACAAGCAAATTCCCTTCTCTAGCAAATTCAAGAGCTTGATTGGTTGTTTTTCTAGCAACCGGATGAAATAGGGTACCTGAACCAAAGTAGAATGTTTTACTTTGAATGAACAGCTCTTTGTCGAGTTCTTCAGCTGTCATCCAGTCATCAGGCGTTTCATTTATGTATGAATGGAAATAGCGATCCCCTTGATCATTTACATGAACATATACCGAGCAAATCTTTTTAGTGGCCTCGTAAGTACAATAAGATAGATTCACTTGTTCTTTTTTCATTTCTTCTTGTACAAACACACTTGTCTCATCCATCCCAAGCTTACACAAATAATACGAAGGAATTCCTAACCTTTGAACTCCTACCGCGACATTAACAGTGGCTCCTCCTAAAAGTCGCTGATAATTTGTATTCGTCTGATCTTGGGAGATAAAATCCACAAAAGCCTCACCTAGTGAAATGACCCCTTGTTTTTTCAATCTTTTGCTCCTTTCGTCGTCCACTCTAGAAAAAAATATTGCAGCCCAGGGCTGCAATATAAGTTTACACTAGCAGGGCTTCAATTTCCTCTGACCTTACGGGTTTACTAAAAATATATCCTTGCCCATGAACATATTTCATGCAAAGGGTTCAAATTCTACTCATTTATTCTTTTGATAAATATCTCCAACCACCAAATTGAGTGATATCTTTTCCATTTTTTCCACCACTCGCTTCACAAACAAATCCTGGCACTTCTGTTCCATCCTCAAGCTGTACTTTCCCCATCGCAAGTGGAGCTGGAATCAGAAGGGCGAACTTCCCAAATTCTGAAAGAGGCATCTCCCAAAGCTCAATTTCAATAGAAGCTCCTTCTTCATTCGTTCGAATAAGTCCTGGCTTTGCTGGTACCGTATCAAGTTTTACTAGTTTGTAGAATGAAGCTGTTTTAGCTTCTCTTACAAAGGTTGCACGATGCTGGGTCATTTGCTTTTCCAGTGGAAAGCCTCTCATATGCAAACCACAAACGGCTACTAATGTAGTAGTTTTCTTTGAATCATATCGATTTCCATGAAGAATTAAATCCGCCAGTCCCCGTATGATATGTTCATTTTGATGAGTGGAAAATAGGGTAATGCCAAAAGGTAGATTTTTAGCAGCATCATCTGTCGGGATATTAATAGCACAAAGATCTAATAAATTACAATGATTGGTGTACAGTCCCATCGCACTATTGGTTTCTATCGGGTTACTACGTACCTCATCTCTTGTCCAGGTTCCACCAGAGGTAGGCATCACGAGAACACCGTCTTTAAACTGTTGGTGAGCCATTTGCTTGAATGCCTGTAGTTTATGCATCGCTCTAAAAACCGATGCAGCATCGTATTCCGGCTTCGCCCCCGAACGCAAAACGGTCTCAGTTACAGGAAAAGCTACTCCACTATTCTCGGTAATGAAATTCCCTAGGTCAGCCCAGCGTTCTGCCACCCACGGACCATCGTATAAAACGCTGGCTGCTTCGGATAAATAGTCTCCATCAATGTATTCAATTGGAATATTTAACTGTTCCAATTGTAAAATTGCCATTTCCCATGCTTTTTGATATTCAGCTGCATAGGGTCCAAAGAAGCGGTGTGGCTGTTGGACGAAGTAGATTTTTTCCGGTAAAGCTTTTGGCTTACTCGCAAGCTCCCTCGACCATGGATCTTCTTCATCAAAGCCTCTTACAACCTCGTCAACGAGTTCAACATCAGATAAAGTATGAGCAAATACCGTGACACAGTCTAGACTTGCACAGGCTGGAACTACCCCTTTCGTTGGCCATGCACCGAGACTCGGCTTAAAGCCTAGCAATCTATTAAGTGCAGCTGGCACACGGCCGGATCCTGCTGTATCTGTTCCAAGAGCAAAGGCTACTTGACCTCTGGCAACGGAAACAGCTGAACCTGAGCTTGAGCCTCCACTGATTAACTCTGGATTCAGAGCGTTCTTTGTTTCGCCATAAGGACTTCTGGTTCCAACAAGTCCAGTAGCGAATTGATCCAGATTTGCTTTTCCAACCGGGATGGCACCCGCGTCGATAAGCCGTCTTACTACTGTCGCATGTTCTCCAGGAGTATAAGTAAACTCAGCACAACCCGCTGTTGTTGGTACACCTGCTAGGTCGATATTATCTTTAATCGCAAAGGGAATTCCCCAGAGAGGAGCTTTCTCTGGGTCCACTTTTTTCAAATTATCCAAGTAAGGCTGAATGAATTCCATAGAAGGTGGAGTGATCCAAATATTCATCTCTTTGTCAGCTTCGGCTCGTTGAATAATCTCTTGAATAAGCTTTTCTGGTGTTAACTCGTTAGAATTATATTTTTCTCTTAGATTATGAATGGATAGTAGCTTTGGCGTGTTCATCGTTTTCATTAGATATCCCCCGCTTTTCTTTTGTAATGGAGACAAATAGTTGTCCCGCATGAACTTCATCACCTGGTGACACGTGGACCGATTGAATACGTCCATCAAACGGAGCATGTTGAGGAAATTCCATCTTCATACTCTCCTCAATCATTAATACGTCGCCTTTCTTGACTGTATCACCGGGAGAAACCAGCACTTTCCACACGCTTCCTGGCATCGTACAACGGACCGCTTCTACTCCTTGTGGCAATTCTTCTTCAACCGGTTCAGACACCGATTGTTCCGAAATATACTCAGCAAGACCAAGCTCTTTCCAACTCTCACGCTCCGCCTTAAATGCTGCCTCCTGCGTTTGTCGGAACTCTTCTGCACTTTCCTTAATAGAGTCTAAAAACGCTAAGTACTCTCCAAGGTTAAAGGTTGTCTCGGTAATGTCTACTTCAAAACGTCCTCTTAGGAAGTCTTCTCTCATGACTGTAAGCTCTTCTGTACTGACTGGGTAAAATTGAATTTGGTCAAAGAAACGAAGTAACCATGGCTTTTTCTCTGTAAAGCTCTTTGTTTCCCGAACTCGATTCCAAACTTGAACCGTCCGTCCAACAAATTGGTAGCCACCTGGTCCCTCCATTCCATAGATGCACATATAGGCGCCGCCAATTCCCACTGCATTCTCTGGTGTCCATGTTCGAGCCGGATTATACTTTGTTGTTACTAATCGATGTCTTGGATCTATTGGGGTTGCAACAGGTGCACCCAAGTACACATCCCCAAGACCAAGCACTAAATAGCTCGCATCAAAGACCGTCTTCTTCACATCTTCTATCTGCTCTAGACCATTCACTCGTCGAATGAATTCTAAGTTACTTGGGCACCAAGGAGCATCAGGCCGAACATTTTTTTGGTAGCGATCGATGGCAAGCTGTGTAGCTGGATCATCCCATGAAAGAGGAAGTCGAACCACACGGGATGGTACTTCAATCTCCTCTAACGGAGGCAACTCTCGGTTGATTCCTTCAATTAATGCACAAATAGCAAAGGTAGATATTTGGGATGCATCAAAATGGACTTGTAACGAACGAATTCCTGGCGTTAAGTCTAAAACAGGAATATCCTTACGAACTTGAATGGCATCCATTAATGCATGAATTTGAAAACGAAGCAGCAGATCTAACTCCATTTCTCCATACTCAATGAGAATGTGCTCATCTCCCGCTGCGCGAATCGTCAGTGGGAAACGGCTCTCTTCATTTTGAACAAGTACGGGATAACTTGGTGACAGGAACTTCGTTTCTTCTGGCAATGAAGGTACTGAGTAATCTCCTATATTTTCCAAAAACAATTCTTGTGATTTTCTTAGTTGTTCCGCCTCTTCTAGCGTTAAAAGCTGAAAGCGGACGCGGTCACCTGCATGTAGCTGGCCGAGCTTCCAAAATTCGGCTGATGCTGTTGTCACTGGACAAACAAACCCGCCCAGACTCGGACCATCAGGACCAAGTAAGATAGGCATATCCCCGGTTAAATCTAATGTACCTATCGCATACGCGTTGTCGTGAATATTAGAAGGATGTAACCCTGCCTCTCCCCCGTCTTCTCTAGCCCAAAGTGGAGCCGGCCCAATTAAACGGACACCTGTACGAGAGCTATTAAAATGGACTTCCCAGCTTGTTTCTGTCAACTGTGTCAAATACTCTGGTAATAAAAACTCTTCTGTACAGTGTGGACCGGGAATGACACCTATTGTCCATTCTTTTGTTAATACAGGCTGTTGATTGATGCTAAGCTCTTTATTGGGAGGAGTAGCACAAGGATGAACGCGCAACACATCTCCTGTACGAAGTGCACGCCCACCGTGTCCACCAAACCCCCCAAGCGTAAAGGTGGAGGCACTTCCTAAATAAAGGGGCATATCGAACCCACCTGCCACTAACAAATAGGTGCGCATTCCTTGTGTAGCTTCACCAAATGAAAGAATTTGGCCGCGCTTGGCAGTGATTACCTTGTAGGTCGCAACAGGCATATCATCCAATGTAGCTCCCATATACGAGCCGGTTAAGCAAAAAACGATATCTCCACGGAAACGGTAAGAGCCCCCTCGTAAAGTGAGTTCTAATCCAGCGGCATGAGAATCATTCCCTAGCAACTGATTTCCCATTCGAAAGGAGAAAGGATCCATTGGTCCACAAGGAGGAACTCCCACATCCCAATGTCCCACTCGTCCTGGCCAATCTTGAACAGTCGTTTGAATCCCACCATCCAGTACTTCAATGGCACACTCCGCTGGAGAAAATTCCTTTAACATTTGAGTATGCACAAGCCCAGATCGACATTCTTCTTCCTCTAACAATGACTGTACATATTGTAAGTTGGTTGTAACCCCATATAGTCTTGTATCCTGTAACGCTTGACTTAGCTGATTAATGGCTTGTTCACGTGTGTCTGCATGAACAATAATTTTGGCAAGCATAGGGTCATACAAAGAGGTAACCGTTAAGCCATCTCTAACCCAAGTTTCAATCCTAGCATCCTCTGAAAATCGAACTTGATCCAATTGACCACCGCTCGGACGAAAATCATTCAGACAGTCTTCCGCATAAATCCGAGCTTGAATACTATGCCCTTTCGGAGTGGTATACAAAGTATTAAGTTGACGAAGCTCACCAGCCGCTTCACGAACCATCCACTCGACTAAATCAAGACCTAACACTTCTTCGGTCACACCGTGCTCTACCTGAAGTCGGGTATTTACTTCAAGAAAGTAAAACTTCTCAGCTTCCGGGTCATACAAATATTCAACCGTTCCTGCACTTCTATATCCAACTTCCTCTGCTAATCGTTTAGAAGCAGCTAGCATTTCCTCACGAACAGCTGGTGATAAACATGGTGCTGGACTTTCCTCTACCACCTTTTGATTACGACGCTGAACGGAGCAATCACGTTCCCCTAATGCGACCACTTCACCGTACTCATTCCCAAAGATTTGAACCTCCACATGGCGTGCTTTTTGAATATATTTTTCTAAAAAGACTCCTCCGTTGTTAAAATTCATTTCAGCTAGGCGGCAGACCGAATCGAAGGCATCTGTTAGTGCAGACTCATCTGCACAGACACGCATTCCAATTCCTCCACCTCCTGCTGTACTTTTAAGCATGACAGGATATCCAATTCGTTCTGCTTCCGTAACAGCGGTTTCTACTTGGGTTATCAAGGATGTTCCCGGTAAAAGTGGAACTCCTGCCTTCACCGCTATTTCACGCGCTGAATGCTTTAAACCAAACAGCTCCATTTGCTCAGGTGTAGGACCAATAAAGGTGATTCCATGTTTTTGACAAGCACGCGCGAAATCAGCATTTTCACTGAGGAACCCATAACCTGGATGAATGGCTTCCGCACCTGTTTCAAGTGCCGTTTTTAAAATGAGTTCCGCATTGAGGTAGCTATCTTTTGCAGCACCTTCACCAATTAATACAGCTTCATCCGCGTGATCGACATGAAGGCTATCTTGATCTGCTTTTGTATAAACCGCAACAGATGAAATGTTTAGTTTTTTTAGAGTTCTTTCAATTCGAACCGCAATCGCTCCACGGTTTGCAATTAATACTTTTTTGAACATGGCTGGAGCTCCTCTCTATGTTATTTATCCCAGATTAGTAGTTGAATAGGAGTAGGATTATAAGCGTTACAAGGATTATTTAATTGTGGACAGTTGCTAATAAGGACAAGTGTCCGACTGACTGCTTTCATTTCTACATAATATCCTGGGGCGGACACACCATCTTCAAAGGTTAATCCACCTTCTGGCGTAACAGGAACATTCATAAAAAAATTAACGTTTGGTGCTAAATCTCGTTTGTTATATTCGCTTCCATACTTTGAGAGTTGAAGCATAAACGTATCTCGACAGTTGTGCATAGGAAGCGTGTCATGAGAATAGCGAACGGTGTTACTTTGCGCGGAACAAGCTCCACCAAGCGTATCGTGGCGTCCACATGTATCGGCAACAATCTCAACAAGTTCTTTCCCAGACTCTGAAACTAGAACCGAACCAGTCGTTAAATACACATTGCCCTGACGTTGAATTGTATTTATCGCACTATAATGGTCCGTTGGATGATCGGCATCGTAGAATAGGGTGTCTGCTGCTTGATTTCCTTCTACATCCACAATTCGTAGCACCTGTCCTGGCTCAAGAATTTGTGTCCATCCTTCTCCAGCAGGAACGATATAATTATCAATCGCTTCCTCTACCTGTCTTTCACTAACCTTGTATTGTAAAGTGGCCATTAGTTTGTTCCTCCTTTTGTTAGCAAAACATAATCCCATGTGTTTTCAAATGCACGACGGTTTTCCGGACGATGGTTTACACAAATATCGTTCTCCTCAACAGGAGCTGCATCGGTGATCATTATCTCGACAGGAACAGAAGGATAATTAGAACTTGGGTCAAGCGGATTTGGTGTGTTTGATAAAATAATAAGAACATCCATTTCGGCTCTCAATGTAATGGTGTCACCCTTTTTGGAATGACCTGAGGCAAAATGAAGTGAACCATCTTCCTTGCAAGATACTTTTGAAAATAAATTAACAACGGGGATCAGATCTCTGTTCGTTAATCCATTTCGGAACAATTCAACGGCAAAGTTTTCCTCCCCACTTCGATACCAATCATTTCTTTGTTCTTGATAAGACGTCTTCCCATATCGTTCGTCGATCATAAGGCGTGTCGCATAGCCTGATATCGTGTCATGCCAGCCGAGCGAATCATCAATAATACTAGCTAGTACTCTTCCATTGTCACTCATCAAGACGTTTCCAGTCGTTAAGTGAGCGGTATGCTGAGCCTTTAATGTATCCGGCATATTGTAGCGCTCTGATGTGTCATCTGCGTTATATAAAAGGAGTGAAAGATTGGCTCCCTCTCCAAGAGCAGTGAAGGTTAGTTGTTTTCCACTTCTTATTTTTGTTGACCATTTTCCACCAGCAGGAATTATTTTCGTTAGTACCTTACTCATCATTTAGCCTCCTTTAAAATAAAAAAGGATAAAAGCCTAGGAGATCATTCATCTCCCAGGCTTTTATCCTTCCGTGTATACAGCAGATGCTGTACGCTCTCTCTCGGACCTGACGTTAATAACCGGAACCCTAGAAAGCTTTTTCGTTTCCAACAGTATGTGGAAACCTGTATGTTGTTGTAATTAGTATAACTATCAGAAAAGATAGATAACAATGAAAGTGTCAGACTATCTAACAATGTTTTTCTTAATCGCTGTTTGATGAAAAGACAAAGCCATTTTACGTTCCTTAGCTTTGGTCCATTCAGTCTTTAAGAAAAGATAAGTAAATCCTACTGCCACCCAGATCACTCCAGCTGTTAAAGTATGCTTATCCAGCAAGGTTAACAGCCAGCCGATAAAACTTGCCCCGACAAGTGGGAAAATAAGATAGAAGCATGTGTCTTTTAGTGAGCGTTTTTTCATTTTCACATAATAATGAGCAATCACTGATAAATTGACAAATATAAATGCGGTTAAGGCTCCGAAGCTTACAAACATGACGGCAGTATCTAGACTAATGAACACCGCAGAAAATGAAATAATCGCTACCAAAACGATATTGGCAAAAGGTGTTTTGTATTTAGGATGAATGCTTGTAAAAATTTTCCCTGGAAGAATCGATTCCTTACCAAGTGCATATAAAAATCGGCTCACACTTGTTACAGAAGAAACACCCTGTGTAAAGGTTGCGATCATAAGAACCATAATGAAAAGAGAACTGAATAAATTGCCACCAACTAATTGAACGAGATTATAGGCTGCATTATCAGGATTAGTAAAAGTAAAATCTGGATAGGCAATTTGAGTCAAATAAGAAATCACCGTGTACATCGTTACCGCTATGATCACAATGAGAAAGATGGCTTTTGGTATCGTCTTTTTTGCATCGATCGTTTCCTCTGCCATCGTTGTCACTGCGTCAAAACCGAGGAAGCAAAAACAAATGAGTGCTGCACCGGAAAATACGGCACTTAAGGCAATATGTTCGCCGAAGAAAGGTGTTAAGGAGAATAGTGAGCTTGCACCTGTTCCACCTGCTAAAAGATCCTTTGCAACGAGAATACAAAAAATAAGAATAAATCCGATTTGAACAAGTACAGACATCCCACTCACCCGAGCAGCGGACTTTATGCCAACGATATTAACAATAGCAAGGATGATATTCATAATGATAATCCAAACAAAAACCGGTATAGAAGGAAATTCTGTATGCATGAAGATGCCGAACGTAAGGATAGCAATAATAGGAGAGAAAATATAATCCAAAAGAAGAGCCCAACCAACAAGAAAGCCTGCCATTGGATGAACCGCCCTCTTCGTATACGTATAGGCAGAACCTGAGACAGGGTAAGCCTTAACCATTAAACTGTAGCTATAAGCAGTGAAAAAGATTGCAATGAAGGCTGTTACATAGGCAGCCGCCATCATCCCACTCGATGCCTCATAAGCAACGCCGTATACGGTAAAGAAAATCATCGGTGTCATCCAAGCAAGTCCCATAAATACAACTTGATGTAGCTTAAGTGATTTAACTAATCCTGTTCCTTTATTCATTCCCTTACACCTTCTTTTTTGGATTTCGTGTAAAAAAAACAAAAGCCCAGGAGAATTTTACAGAAAAATTCTCCCGGGCTTTTGTCCCTCCGTGTCTACAGATATACTGTACGCTCTCTCTCGGACCAGACGTTTCTCAACCGGAACCCTAGAGAGCAATTTTTGTCCTCAATTATACTAACGAGAACCCGTATGCTTTTATACTCTGAAGTATAAACGCACAAAAGTGTAGGTTCAAGGGATATGTTAGATTATATGACATAAAAAAAGCTACCAGGCATGGTAGCTTTCAAGGAACCATTTTTTATCATCCAAAACGGTAGTAAACTAATACAATCGTTGCTAGTACAAACAAGAAATTTAGAAATACAAAGATAAATTGATCCAGTTTGGTTTTATGCCATTTGATCGGTGGATTATAGAAAGATACACCTTCAATGATAAAGATGATTAAAACAATATGAATCATAAAGTGACCGATAATTTCTGTAAAACCAAACAGCATGGTCGTCATGATAAAGATAACAGTAACAACAAGACCTAATACTCTGTTTAATATACCTACCACTAGTAAATAACCTACTACAAATTCAATAAATGCGGCCATCACAATAAAAGTAGCTGGTGCAAAGCCAAACGTTGGAACATGATGGTTCACAATAATGTCCATCGACATGCTTGGATACACCCATTTTTCAACGGCCACCCAGCATAGAGATAACCCTGTTCCTAAATATAAAAATGGAAATCCAACATTTTCTAGTTTTGTTTTTCCTACAAGTAAAACTCCAATAATAGCGATATAAAAGCTGTAATCAAGCATGTAGAAAATACCATGTTCAGCAGTAATATAAACAAATAACCCTAGAAGAATAGCCGAACCAATCTTTGTTGCAATATGATGTGGAATCAATAAGAAACCAACAATTATCCAAGCAATAATGGATACCATTTGACTTACATGTAGTTCGGGTGCAAATAATGTTCCATTAATAATTTGCAATATAAGAGCAATGGCTGTCCCATATTTTAGCAGATGTCTTGAATATTTTCTTAAACTTGATAATTTGTCATCCCAAATCTTAATTTGCTTCCATTCGGCAAACCTTGGAATAAGTAATGTGAGTATCCCTAAAACAATTGCAGCAAGTAGTGCTAAAGATATAAATAACGGCGATAATATATTTTCAATAGTTTCTTTTTGCGGCACAAGTTTTGTAAACCACTTCACATGAGCTTGTGCAAAATAAGGTGTTAAGATTGCTCCAATTAATGTTGTTAAGAAAAATAGTTTCTTCATTGTTGCTCCTCCTTGCGATTAACACTATTAACATATTATTAATATACTTTACCGAACGTTCTTTGGGTGATAGGAATATTGAACTTTTTGTGAATAAAATCACAAACAATAAATAAGGAAGAAGACCCAGAAACCTAACCCACCATGATAACGTAAATACCTTTGTAAACGGTCGTTTTAAAGGAGGATATATGAAAAAGAAAACACCTGTCATATTTATTATCATCAGTTTACTAAGCCTTATTCTTTTTATTTCAGGATGCAGCAACTCCGAGTCAAGTAATTCTAAAACGGAGGAAACTCAAAAAGAAGAAAACAAATACGATAAGCTCGTGAAAGAAAAGAACAAAGAACTCGATCTTCAACCCATTGAGCTAACTTCTTATAGCGAGGAAGCAGGAGTCACATTAAAAAAACCTACTTATAAAGAATTCGCCGTAAATAAAAAAGTGGTGGTTGAAGGAGAGATCGAGAAGTTTTCAGAGATAAAGTCTGATTATGTTTGGATCAAGGTTCAGGCTAACGAAGAGGAACCTGCAGGAATGGAGCAGGAATACTACGCACCGATTAAAGAAGGGAAGTTTAAGCAAGAGATCTCCCTTTTTAATGGAGAAGGCCAGTATGAAGTAAAAGTACAGGTTCCTAGCTTAGATCGTGAAGACTATTATTATGAGACTGCATCTTTTACGGTTCATAACGTGAACGCAGACATTGAACGCGATGTTACGTATTCTCCTTTTGGTCAAGAAGCAGAAATACTTCTGAATCTTGATCTCGGGTATGTGACTGAAAAAGAAATTTTTTCTTTAAGTGGAGATGCAGGAACATTATCCGATAACGACACCATCATGATTAAACTAACCAAGGAATCGGATTCTTGGACGCACGTATTACCTATTGTTGATGGTCAATTTTCTTTTGATGTCCCCCTTTTATATGGAAAAGGAGTACATGAACTCGAAGTACTCGTCCCTGATGAAGAGCGAGAAAAATATTATCAACCCGCAACAAAGATACTTATTAATAACGAATCAGACCGAACCTTGTCACCAATTGATTTTTCTAGTACTTACCTTGAACGTGGAGTCACACTTAACTATCCACAATTTGGCGGAGTCGAATCTGATGGCCTTTTTACCATTAAAGGGTCGATTGACCCCAAAGCTTCATTTGGACCTGAAACTACGCATATTTACGTGACGACGAAAAAAGGAGAAGACGAAGCATTAGACGTTATTCCTGTAGAGGATTTCTCTTTTGATGATTCCTTCTACTTACGATTTGGACCTGGAACGTATGAAGTCATGCTTAGCGTCCCTGAAATCAAGGAAGAGAATAGCGATCGATTTCGATATTTCGGATTTGCCAAATTTGAGGTAGAGTCAACCTCTGAGGATAAGCGTGATTTGCTACCCTCACGTGGGGTTGAGTCTGATGCTCCAGAAATTATAGAGTTAGCTGGGCAGTTAACAAACGGTTTAACCACAGACCGAGAAAAAGCAGAAGCCATTTACAAGTATGTGGCAAGCAATATCTCCTATGATGTAGAAAAGTACGAAACAAAGAACTATAACTGGGATGATAGTGCTTTAAAAACACTCCAATTAAAGAAGGGGATTTGTCAGGACTACGCTTACCTAACCATTGCCCTATTACGTGCCAGCAATGTCGAAGCACGATTAATTGAAGGAAATGCCTTTGGAGGATTTTGGCCACAAAAGCATGCTTGGGTAGAGGCAAAAGTCGATGGAAGCTGGCTCACTATGGATCCAACTTGGGGAGCAGGATATATTAAAGACGATGCTTTCGTCGCACAGTACACCGCAGAGTACTTTGATCCAAATCCCACAGAGTTTGAAAAATCTCATAAGCGTACAGGAGTATCTTATTAACAAACAAGCACCAGAATTTTCTGGTGCTTGTTTTCATATATCAAATCCATTTCGGACAGGGATTCGCAGACCTCATCCATGCTATGAAGGTCATTTCTTCCGAATTTTAATGAGCTAATGACCTTCATCCACCTTATGAACGTCATTTCCCTCCATTTTTTCTGAGCTAACGTCCTTCATCCACCCTATGAACGTCATTTCCCTCCATTTTTTCTGAGCTAACGTCCTTCATCCACCCTATGAACGTCGTTTCCCTTCATTTTTTCTGAGATAACGTCCTTCATCCACCCTATGAAGATCGCCACCACGGGATTTTAGTATCGTTCTCCGATAATTAGCAATTTCCTGCTGATAGATTTGTTCAACCTTCATGGCAAACGAATCAGAAGAGTAGTCACACATGGCCTTCGCTCTTGCATGAATACTTAATCGACGAAGAACCTCTTCCTGGCTCAGCATTGCCTGGAGTTTTTCATCAAACTCTTCAAAGGTTGAGTATTGCCACCCATTTACCCCATCTGTAATCACATCATCTAAACAACTATCCTTCCGACAAAGGGCAGGCACTCCATTGGCTAATGCCTCAACATACGTTAGACCTTGTGTTTCACTATTAGAAGCACTAACAAATACATCCCCCAATTGGTAATAAGCAGAAATTTCTGTGGGAGAGATCATTCCCACAAATATCACATGATTACGAATTCCCAAAGCTTTTGCGTATTCCTCCAGGCTCTCCCGATTTGGTCCATCACCCACAATCAGTAGTGTCACGTCCTTTTGCTCTGTTTTTGATAGATAAAATAGTATTTCCTCAAGGTTCTTTTCCTTTGCTAAACGTCCAACCGCTAAAAGTACCTTATGATGATTAGGAATACCTATTCTCATACGAAGAGTTTGCTTTTCTTGGTCATTGATAGGTCTGGTTATTCTACCTAAATGGATCCCTGTAGGCACCACCTGAATGGGTCGAGTCACGCCATATTCGAGTAGGATGGAGCGAACTTTATTCGTAGGTGAGATCACACAGTGAGTGTTTTTTAAAACTTTCCTAGTAAAAATAGCGACCATGGCTCTGCCCCATTTTTTGTTAGGAGAAAAATAATGGGTATAGTCCTCGTAAACCGTGTGATATGTATGCACAATCGGAATTCTCAGTTTCCTTGCCATTTGTCTAGCCATTAAAAAGGTACTGAATTCACAGTGAGAATGAATAATATCCGGCTGCCAGTCAACCAACTCGTCAAGATATTCCATATTTGTGCGCCAAGCAAATCTGGCGCCAGGGTATAACTTACCTGCTCCAAGTGAGCAAATATAGGTTACATGGCCCTCCTTATACGACCGTTTTGTCGTAGATAAAGTTAGTATTTTCACCTCATGCCCTAGTTCTCTTAGTTCTTTTTCCAAAGTCATAACAGACGTTACTACCCCATTTATGACAGGCGAATAGCACTCCGTTGTTAGTAAGATTTTCATATTTAGCCACCTTTGCTCGTTTTTTACACACGGACAAACTTGAGTCTAAATAAAATAAAAAACACCTTTCATACTATCCATTTAGTATAAAGAAGTGTTTTAAACGAGACTTTGGAGAATTGTAAAATATACTTAAAGATTTGTACAAATTAGAAGAGGGCCCTATTAAAGGACCCTCAAATTGCTTGATTATTACTTGAAATCGCCATTTGGACAGCACGAATAATTCCACCATACCCCGTACAGCGACAAAGGTTCCCAGATAGAGCTTCCTGGATTTGCTCGTCTGAGGGAGAAGGATTTGTAGCTAACAAGGTATTTACCGCCATCACCATTCCCGGTGTGCAATATCCACATTGAAAACCACCCTCTTCTAAAAATGCACGTTGAATAGGATCCAGTTCTTCTCCCGCTAAGCCTTCAATCGTCACAATCGAAGCGTCGATTGCCTGATAAGCCATGACTAGGCATGAATTAACTAACTGATTGTTCATTTGAACCGCACAAGCTCCGCAACGGCCAACCTCACACGAAATTTTCGTACCAGTGAGGTTTAGTTCTTCTCTCAAAATGGTGACAAGCCTTTTCGTGGGGGGAACCTGTAATACCACATTCGTTCCGTTAATGGTTAGAGAAAGCTCCATTTTGGGAGGAGTCATGACTTCTGTTTGTTCTTTCATATCCATCGCTTCTCCCCTCTAGTAGACATTTGCTCTAGTAAAAACTCCTTTGATACAGGTAACTTATTTACCCAACACCCCGTAGCATCATGGATTGCCTTCACAATTGCTGGAGCAACGGCAATTGTACCAATTTCCCCCACTCCACGCGGGCCATATATATCACCCTCTTGAAGCTTTTCGATTGCTTCCACATTCATGGCGAACGGCACATCTTGGATGGTAGGGATTAGATACGTATCAAAATTATCATTTACGTACGCTCCATTCTCCATCTTTGCTTCTTCCATCAAACTGTAGCCTAGCGCCATAATCCCTCCTCCTTCGATTTGTCCCTGATAACCTAGCAAACTCACAACAGGTCCAGCCGCTATTGCTTGATCTAAATCAAGCACCTTTACCTTGCCTGTTAAAAGGTCTACCTCCACCCGTGCTAACACAGAAGAGAACGCATATAAGAAATGACTTCCGTCTACAACGGCATCAGGACTTACAGGAAAATTAAAGGAAGTTTCTATTTTGAAAAGTGGTTCATTGAGAGTCCTTTCTGCTAATTCGGTATACGTGATACATAGACTGCCATCATTTAGCCAAATTCCATTAGGTCCCATGGTCAATTTATTAACTGGTAAACCGGATACTCTCGATGCCCTATTCAAGATCTCGCCTCGAAATGTCTCTTTCATTCTTTGAATCGAATTCCACACCATGCTCGTTGCACGAGAGGCTGTTGACGATCCTGATATCGGTACGGAATCTGTATCACCGACAACAATACGTATATCATCTTCCTTACAATTAAACTCTTCCATGACTAACGTTTCAATCACAGCTAGCAAACCTTGCCCACACTCTTCGAAACCGAAAGCAGCTTCTATTTTCCCCTCTTTAGTAAAAGAAAGTCGTCCACCTGCTGGGTCGATTCGACCGACACCTAATCCCCCACCATGAATGGAAATGGCCACTCCAGTTCCTGTTACCTTCCACTGATCAGACAAATGACTTTTATTTGTATTTTCAACCACTTTTTCCTTGATTGCATCTAAGACATCTCTAGCACCACTAGTTGGAGCAATTTTTTGTCCTAAGGGTCCGGGACTATCCACTTGTCTTAAGTTTTTTTCGCGAAATTCAATAGGATCCATTTGCAATTTTTCAGCTAAACGGTCGATTTGTCCTTCGAGTGCGAACGTCACTTGATTCCCACCAAACCCTCTAAATTCACCTGCCACACCATTATTTGTGAAAATGGATAAGCCTTCTATTTCTATGTTCGGAATGACATAAGGACCAGGAGCATGCTCTACAGAAAAATCCAAAACTGCGGGACCTAGTGTGGCATAAGCTCCCGTATCAGCTAAAATCTTTACCTTATGTGAGAGGATTTTTCCCGAATCATCTACACCGGTTTTCATCGTTATTTTCATCGGATGTCGCTTTAACCCTGCGCGTACCGATTCTCTTCTCGTTTGATGAATCTTAACAGGAGAGTTTGTTGCAAGTGCCAGCAATGCTCCATACGGTTGAATGTTTAATTCATCTTTCCCTCCAAACGATCCACCCATTGGACTCGATACAATCCGAATGTCAGATTCATTCATATTTAAAATTCTTGCTAGCTGATAACGATCTTTGAACCCATGCTGCGTACCAACATAGACCGTTAATTTCCCGTCAGCTTCAGGGACAATTACTCCACCTTCTGTCTCCATATAAGCATGCATTTGCCTCGGAAGTTCATATATTTCCTCTACTATATAGGAGCATGACTGAAATCCTTCCTCCACATCTCCTTTTGAATAATAGGCACGGTGGAGTAGATTTCCATCAGGATGAAGCTTTGGTGAATTAGGATGAAGGGCTTCCTCAGGTTCAACAATGACCGGGAGCTTCTTATATTCCACCTGGATAAGTTGCAACGCTTCATCAGCAATTTCGATTGTGTCTGCAGCCACAGCAGCGATTGCATCCCCAACATATCGAACTCGATCCTTACATAGTACAGGCTGGTCTGGAAATATGAGTCCAAACCCGTTTAACCCTGGAACGTCCTCATAGGTGACAATCGCTCTTACTCCAGGAAGCTGCTTTGCCTGATCAATGGAAATAGATTGAATTTCTGCATGTGGTTCCGTACTTCTAAAAATTTTTCCGTATAACATACCTGGAAACGATAAGTCAGTTAAATATTTTAGTGCACCAGTCACTTTTCCTGGACCGTCAGGACGTATCTTCTTTTTCTTATCAAAAAAGCTTGTGTGTATCGCCATGGGCCCCCTCCTTTATGTTGCTAGCCTAGCAATCTCTGAAACCACCCAATTGGCGGCTACTGATTTTTTATAAGTTGCAGTAGAGTACACGTCTGTAGAAGGAGTAAATTCTTCTTCTATTGTTTGGAAGACCTTCTGTAATTGTTCGTTCGTAAGTGAAGAACCTTCTAATAGTTGCTCAGATTCATATAATCGCTGGGGCTGAGTTGTACTACCACTTACAGCCAATCGAACGGCTGATATCTCCCTTTTTTCATTAAGATGGAACGTTCCTGCCACCGTCACAACACTCGGGGTAAATGACTCACGATGACAGAGCTTCTTATAAAAAAAGTGCTTCATTTGATCATTTGGCACATAGACAGAGATAATAAGCGATTGAGAGTTATTTTTTATATAATCATATAATGGTTGATTTTGAACTAAGTTACCGTCATACACGGAGAGGACGGAATCCATTGCTAGCAAGGCAGGAATCATATCGCCAAATCCATTAGCGACGTTACCACCGATCGTCGCTTTGTTTCGGACAGCGGGTGCCGCAATATTTCTAGCAGCCTCCACAAGAAGAGGATGAAAGAGTTCCTTATTTTGACGACAGAAATCCAAGGTAATGCCCGCACCAAGACGAGTATACGATTGGTCATTTAGAAGTTCCTTCCCCCAGCCTTTTACCTCATTCAATCGATCTAAACTAATTAAATACGAAGGACAATCAAGCCCTTTCGCCCAATGAGTTTGCATAAGAGTTCCGCCAGCGATAAACGAAGCAGTTTCCCCAAGCTTTTCTTTTAGATCCCATGCCTGCTCGAGAGATGTTGGCATAAGGACTTCCGTCTCAATTAGTGAAGTGGTTCCTTGTCTAATCATTTCCATTCACCTCCAATTACTCTTTCATAATCTTCCTTCGTATCAATATCATAAAAGTCTTGAGTATTTGAGAACTCTACAACCATTCCTTCTAACTCCTTAAAAATCTTTCTTGCCCCAACATCTCCCTGTAGTTTCATCAACTTAGGAATAACCCCTGGTGAAAAGATGACAGGTGGCCTAGGAATTCCTTCGAAACAAGCAGCTACGAAATCTTGCTGATCAGCACTGATATAAGTCATGATTACCTTTTCTATGGTAGCCTTCGATAAATAAGGCTGATCGGCTAGTAAAACCATGATTCCTTTTGGATTCATACTCATAACAGAAAGTAATCCACGCTTTAATGAATGCGCCTGCCCTTTCTCCGCATCATCACAAACCACATGAGACCATTGACTACAATATGGAGAACAGAAGAGGGAGGGATCAATCCAATCGAGGCAGTCTGCTTTTTTTGAAACAACAAGAACATGTTCTAGGGAGGAAGATAATGCCGTACGTAGGGCGGAGCTTCCGATGGTACAAGTAGAGATCGGAAGAGAAAGCTTGTTTTCCCCCATTCTGCTACTCTTACCCGCAGCAAGATATATGGCGATAATTCCATTCTTCATGAAGAATTCCCTCTTTGCTTTTTTTCCGTTGTTGAATTAACTCGGCAACGATACTAACCGCAATTTCGTCTGGTCCCTCTGCTCCAATGGATAAACCAATTGGACTTTTTACATGTGGTGGAATGTCCTGTCCTTCTAGCAATCGCTGTGTCCTATTTTTAGACCCCAGTACGCCTAAATACCTTATCTTTTTGGTAAGCAAGTACTGTAAATATTCTTTGTCTCTCTGAAAATTGTGGGAAACGACGATAGCTGAATCTGTAGGGTGAAAAGTTAAATTTGCTAAGCTCTCCTCCGGAAATCCAACAATCAGTTGATCTGCCTTCGGGAACACTTCTTTATCGCATAAGGCCGGACGCCAATCTGATAAAATTACTTTAAATCCTGTTTTAGAAGCCAAATCAACTAATGGAATGACATCCTCTCCCGCACCGAAAATCATGAGTCGCGGTTTTGGTTCAAAGGTATGGATATATAGATTTGAAGCTAACTCGGAGGAATATAGTGTTCCGCTTTTTTGGGGCATTAAATGATAATTCTTTAAAAGACTTTTAGCTAATAAAACATTCCTCCCCGTCCAACTCCCAAAAATAGTTCCATCATCGGTAATAAACAGGCAAGAGGTTGCAGATAAATGTTCATCTAATTGTTTGATCATCGTCACTCTATTCCCAAGTGCTAAATGATTTTTTAAAATAATCAGATGTTCTAAAAGCTGTTCGTCAATCGGTTCAAGTAAGACTGTAATGTTTCCATTGCAGCCTGCCCCTTGCCCCCATGAAAGATCATCCTCCGATTGCATATGATAAACAATGGTTTGGGGCTCACTTGTTCCAAACCATTCTTTTACTCGATACTCGAGATCGGTTTCTAGACAGCCTGCACTGAGGATGCCAGTCCTTAATCCATTTTTATGGAACAACATTGATGTTCCTTCTTTTCTATAGGCGGAGCCCTCCACTCGGATGATCGTCGCAAGAACCCCCTCATTAGAAGTTGAAATCATCTGTAGAATGTCATGGATTTCTTCCATCCGTGCCCCTCCTTGAATTTTCATATAATTCAGTGTATTTACGAATCATAACAAATTAAAAAGTAAAAATGTATATTTTTGTAAGGTAATCTAACATAGAAAGTGAAAATGGACCAACTATAAACAAACCAGATCTCTTTTTAGGACCTGGTTTGTAAAAGAACAAATATGCTTTTAATGGGGATGCTAGAGGAAATATGTATATAAACCGTTCGGCTCTGTGGTCAACGTATTATTCGGACTCACGTTTCACTTCTGCTCTGGCTCCTGTCTGAATGAACCCTTTATTTGGACTCAATGATTGGTTTCGAGCTCAAAGCTGTCTCAATCCCTCTCTCATTCGGACTCTCGTTTCGCTTCTGCTCTGGCTCCTGTCTGAATGAACCCTTTATTTGGACTCAATGATTGTTCTCGAGCTCTAAGCTGTCTCAATCCCTCTCTCATTCGGACTTTCGTTCCGCTTCTGCTCTGGCTTCTGTCTGAATGAACCCTTTATTTGGACTCAATGATTGTTTTCGAGCTCTATGTTGTCTCTATCCCTCTCCCATTCGGACTTTCGTTTCGTTTCAGCTCTGGCTCCTGTCTGAATGAACCCTTTATTTGGACTCAATGATTGTTCTCGAACTCTAAGCTGTCTCAATCCCTCTCTCATTCGGACTCTCGTTTCACTTCTGCTCTGGCTCCTGTCTGAATGAACCCTTTATTTGGACTCAATGATTGTTTTCGAACTCTAAGCTGTCTCAATCCCTCTCTCATTCGGACTCTCGTTTCGCTTCTGCTCTGGCCACTGTCTGAATGAACCCTTTATTTGGACTCAATGATTGTTCTCGAACTCTAAGCTGTCTCAATCCCTCTCTCATTCGGACTCTCGTTTCACTTCTGCTCTGGCTCCTGTCTGAATGAACCCTTTATTTGGACTCAATGATTGTTTTCGAACTCTAAGCTGTCTCAATCCCTCTCTCATTCGGACTCTCGTTTCGCTTCTGCTCTGGCCACTGTCTGAATGAACCCTTTTTTTGGACTCAATGATTGTTTTCGAGCTCTATGTTGTCTCTATCCCTCTCCCATTCGGACTTTCGTTTCGTTTCTGCTCTGGCTCCTGTCTGAATGAACCCTTTATTTGGACTCAATGATTGTTCTCGAGCTCTATGTTGTCTCAATCCCTCTCTCATTCGGACTCTACGATTGGTTTCAAATCCTAAGCTGTCTTAATCCACCTCTCATTTGGACAAAACTATCGCTCTGATGACCTCTCTTGTCGGAATGACCATACAAAAAAAGACTCGGATAAAAATCCGAGTCCACTCTTCCCCAAAAAGCACCGAACTAATTAGCCCGCTTATTCAATTCTGTATTAAAGGTTGCTTCCCCATTCTTGCTGATGGATTTTCTCAAATTAAAGTAGATGTATACAGCCATTCCTGCTAATACATAGAACGATCCGTAAAAGTACAATTGGCTGAATGAGATTCCTGTTGCTATGACACCTACGATATAGGATCCGAGTCCAATTCCCGCATCAAATACAGACAAGAAAGTTGCTGTTGCCATGGCTCTTCGTTTCGGTGGCGCAGTTTGTATCGCGATGGTTTGGAAGGTTGGGAACAAAGTACCCCATCCAAGGCCGATAAAAGCAGCTGCAAGTAAAAAGATGAAACCTGAAGATGCTTGACTGAGGATGAACAAACCAATGGAAAAAAGAATAATCCCAGGAAACACAATGATATTTGCCCCGAATTGATCAAACCATCTGCCAGTAAAGGGACGCGACACTAAAAGGACAAAAGCATAAACGACGAAGAAGAAGCTTGCGACATGACCTAAATGAATCTCATTTGCATACACAGAGATAAACGAGATGATCGACGAATAGATAATCGCGAAGAATGCACCTGTTATGGCAATCGGTAATGCTGTTTTTTCAAAGAGAGAGCCTGTTGTAAACTTCGTTGGTTCCATTGAAGTTTCTCTCCGCTCCTTCGTTTTTGAGAGTGAGAATCCCGCAATGAGTCCACCTAATGAAGCAACAAGGGCAATCATGAGCATCACATGAATGCCACCACTTTGCATGGAAGTTAGCCCAAGGTAAGGACCAATGACCATCGCTAGTGCTGAGGATAAGATAAAGTAGCCCATCCCTTCTCCTCTTCTTTTTTCAGGGATAATATCCGCTACGATCGAACCAGCCGCTGTGGTTGCCATCCCAAAGCTTATTCCATGAATCAGTCTTACCATTAGAAGTTGAGAAACACTATTTGAAAAGAAGTAAAATAGGGTGGTAGCAAGAAATAATACTAATGAAATGATTAATATGGTTCTACCGCCATATTTTTCAATTAGTTTCCCTGAAAAGGGGCGTATAATGATGGCTGCTAGAAGGAAAGCCGTGGTAAGTAAACCAGCTGAGGATTTGGATGCCCCTAAGTCATTAACGACGTAAACTGGTAAAGTTACTAAAAGAAAATAAAAGCTCATAAATAAAAAGAAATTGCTGGCTGAAACCGCAATAAAGTTTCTGGTCCACAATTTTGTTTGTGTTGTATCATCCAAGATGTTCACAACTCCCTATAATTTTTTTAACCATTCGGTCACAATGACTCGCAGTTCCTTTTGGTCATGTTCTGAAAGACCGCTAATGATTTGATTATTAACATCCATCACAGCTTGTTCCCAGACTGGATAGCTTGTGATTGCCTTTTCGGTGAGGCCAATGAATTTTTTACGTCGGTCTTCCCCTTCGGTCTGTTCAATAAGCCCTAGTTTTTGAAGCTTCTGAATGGTTCTTGTCATTGGTGGAGCTTCAATCGCTAAATAATGGCAAAGATCTTTTTGTGTCATAGATCCTTTTTCCTTAAGCACAAATAAAACTGACCACTGAGAGCTGTAGATTTCATACGGTTCTAATGCCGCATTTACTCTTTTAGTCAGGTTCCTTGAAAGTTGGTGGATACTGTGAAATAGCTCATGTTTCTCCTGCATCTAATTACCTCTCCTTACCTATCATAATACTACTATATCACAAAATAGTTACCTAGGTAACTACTTTAAATTAAAAAGGGCACTCCGTGTAAACGAAGCGCCCTTTTGAATGCTGACTTATTATAATTTATTAGCAAATTCTCCAAGCTTCTTTGAAAGCTTTTCAATCTCCTCGACCAAGGAAGAAATCTCATGAATGGACTCCGCTTGTTCATCACCAACAGCGGCAATTTTTTCAATCGATTGTCCCATATGGTTCGTTGCTTTTTGAATTTGTGAAGTAATTTCACTAACCTTTTGTGTAGACGATACGGTTTCTCGAGAGAATTTCCGAATCTCGTTTGCCACCACTTCAAATCCTTTTCCATGCTGTCCTGCTCTAGCCGCTTCAATGGCTGCATTCAATCCGAGTAAGTTCGTCTGATCAGCAACTTTCTTGATCATTGACAAGACGAGATCCGTTTCTTTCACATTCTCTCCCGCTTGACTCGACTGTTCGAGAAGCTCCTTTGAAAGACGAACTAAGGACTCAGATCCAGTTGCCACTGAATTAATTTGTTCCGTAGCGAGCGACAAGGAATTAGATATTTTCTCTGCAATGGCTCTTAGTTCACTCTGTTTTCTAATTTGAACGGCTATGCCTCCAATGACCTTGTTATTCTCATCATGAAGGGGAAGGGCCGTACCTGTGAATTCAAATCCATAGAAATCTTTTGGTACTTCTGCTTGCAGCCTTTTATTTTGGCGAATAGCAATAGAAAGTGGTTCTTCTCGATTAATTTTTTGACCAACTTTAATGTTTAAATCAATATTTTCACCTGGAAAATAGGCAATGAATTCTTCTAGATTACAGACGGCAATCGATAGGTCAGCAGGAATGGCTGCTTTAAATACTGGGATGAATTCAATTAATTGTTGTAATGAGTTTATTTTATTCAAAACGTGCTCTCCTGTTCGTTTTTCTCTACCTTATTAATGATATAATTACCTTAATAATGGAAATTCAACATTACTAGAATAAATCTAGTTACTTTTTTTTACAAGTGGTTAATTATATAAAAACTGTTGTTATAGGTTTATTTTAAAAAGGGGGATAAAAGATTGGTTCCAATTATTCAAGTTGAAGGAATACAAAAACACTTTGATGCTCGGCCCGTCTTACATGATGTTTCTTTCACGGTCAATAAAGGCGATATTGTCGGGTTGCTAGGACCAAATGGCAGTGGGAAGACCACAATAATTCGATTATTAAATGGAGTCATCGAATCCACAGCTGGACAGATTCTGGTCAACAATTGGGATCCACATACACAAGGTCATGAGATCCGAAAAATCAGCGGTATACTAACTGATGGAGCTGGTCTATATCACGAAATGAGTGGTGTTGATAATCTTAGATTCTTTGGCAAACTTTACGGAGTCAATGATGAGGAGAGGATACAACAATTGCTCGAGGATTTTCAACTAGCCGACCATCAGCAGAAAAAAGTGGGTACATATAGCACAGGAATGAAACGGAGATTAGGAATCATAAAAGCGATCTTACATAACCCCACCATCCTGTTCTTAGATGAACCAACAAATGGATTGGACCCAGAAGGCATTCAAATGGTACTTCAAAATATCCATACACTAAACAAGCAATACGGAACCACGATCTTCCTTTGCTCTCACATTCTGCATCAGATTGAAAGCGTTTGTACACAATATTTATTTTTGGATCATGGTACCATTATCGAATCTGGTACCAAATCAGAATTAGAAGCAAAATACATCAAAGAAATCTCTGTAAAAATTGAAACAAACGCGGTTGTAAACGAACTAAATCCTCTATATAAAGTGGTCAAACAGGACGGCTCTTTTATCACTTTTATCTTGCAAACAAAAGACGAACTGCCAAGATTATTAGAGGAGATATTAAATAAACAATTCTGGATTCACCATGTTGAGATTCAAAATAGAGATTTAGAGAGTTTGTATTTTCAGATTAGAGGTGTGAAAAATGAAGATAAATAGGCAACTAGTCTGGACTATAGCTTTGAAAGATATTAAGGGCATAACAAGTAATAAACAAGTGCTCATCGGTCTGATCATCCTGCCCTTGATTTTTGCTGTCCTACTTCCCACTGCACTTATTTTACTTATTAATTTTGTTCCTCTCACCTCTTCTGATATAGAGACAATGACAAACACTATTTTATCTGGTCTGCCTAACGGAGAAATTAAAGACATGATTAACGCGTTACCATCGTTTAACCATCAAATCATTTATGTGGTTGTAAACTATTTGTTAGGTTCTATGTTTCTACTTATTCCCGTAATCAATTCCATGATGATTGCTCTTAATAGTTTTGTTGGGGAAAAGGAAAGAGGCACCTTAGAGAGCCTGTTATTTGCACCGATCACAGTAAAGGAATTGTTTATTGGAAAGGTACTTTCCGCTTTTGTGCCAACCATCGTTTTAACAATTGGCAGCTTTGTCATTTTTGGTATCATTACGACTGCCATTACATATCCAATCTTTGACGGTTTTATTTTTCCAAATACAAACTGGATATTACTAGTATTTTGGTTATCACCAATCATTACCCTATTTACCATTTTAATAGAGGTATTAGTGTCAGCCAGGTCCAAAAGCTTTCAGGAAGCTCAGCAAATCGGTGGACTGGTCATCCTTCCTATTGTTGTTTTATTCGGAGGTCAAGCGACAGGAATGTTAATTATTAGCCCGATCATCCTTCTTTTTGTTGGCCTTTTCTTATTGATGATTAACGTGCTGCTGCTCTTCTTAATATCTAAATATAATAATCGAAACACCTTATTTGAAAGCCAAGTATAACAATAAAAGAGGTGCAGACGTGAACCATGAACTGCCCCCTGTCAAGTAGACAGTGGAAATAATAAAAATGATTTAAGCGGCTTTGGCTCTATATTCCATAGGGCTAAGGCCGTTTAAGCGTTTTTGATATCGATTATGATTATAGAATTGAATGTATTCATCAATTGCCTTACAAAGCTCTTCAAACGTATGATACTTATGTAAATAATACTTCTCACATTTGAGTGTCCCCCAAAAAGACTCCATTGGTCCATTATCAATGCATTTTCCAACACGCGACATACTTTGTTTCATCTCTGCTTTATCTATCCTACGTTTAAATCCACGAGATGTATATTGATATCCTCGATCGCTATGAATAAGTGGATGGTCCCCATCCAAACGTTCAGTGGCCTGATCAAGCGTCTTGAATACAAGATCATTATTATTGGAATGTCCCAAAACATAGCTAATAATTGATCCATCATGAAGATCAAGAATAGCGCTTAAATAGGCCTTCTTTGAGTGACCATATTTGAATTCTGTGACATCAGTTACCCATTTTTTATTTGGCTTTTCTGCAGTAAATTCCCGATTCAACACATTCTCCGCCACATGTTGAGGGGTTGAGCGTCTATAGGTCTTTTTCTTTCTTCGAATGACAGATTGTATTCCAGAGACTTTCATTAATCTATGAATACGCTTATGATTAAAATTCTGGTCAAACTTACGATTCATGTTCAATGTCATTCGTCGATATCCATAGATACCATCAACTTCTTCATGGAGCACTCTCATCTCTATTATGATCGCTTTATTCTGAAGTTCTCGATCCGTAGGTGTACGATTCAGCCACTTATAGTAAGCAGCTCTAGAAATACCAGCGATTTCACAAAGCGGTACAATAGCTAGACCCTCTTTCTCATTAAGTTCTTGAATAGCCATATACTTATCTGCCAATCGTAACTGGCTTATCTTCGCCTCCTTTCGATCTCCTCTAACTTTTTTAAGAATAAATTCTCCGCACGTAACCGTTCATTTTCTCTCTCAAGTTTTTTCATTTCTAGTTTGAATTTTTCTTCCTGAGTTAGCTCTACTTCAGGTTTGGTTCTTCCGCGCTTGTCATGAAGAGCTTCAACTCCACCATTTTGATATTTCTTTACCCATTGATATACCTGTTGGTACGAGACATTATAGACATCTGCTGTCCTTTGATAATCTTTCTGATTTTCCATACAATATGTAGCTATTTCAATTCTCTCTTTTACTGTTGTTTTTCTACCTTTGGTCATAGATTGGTTTCTCCCTTTTGAAGTTCGCTTTAATTCTCTATGACTATTATAAAGCTTAACCCACCTCTGAAGTACGGAGAGACTAGATATTTCGTACTTATGAATAACTTCAATAAGAGAATATTCTCCAGACAAAGCATCGCTTACGGCAGCTAGCTTTAATTCTTTGGAGTATTGCCTCCTACCATTGGATCTTTCTAGTCCATCTAAACCAAAGCGCTCGTATTTTTCTCTCCAAGAAAAAAGAGTTCGCTGGGATATCTTATGTCTTTGGAGAAACTCACTTAAGGTTAATTCTCCCGTATTATAAGCTTTTAAAATTTCATATTTTTCTTCCTTAGAAAATTTACTTTTAGCCATAAAAAATACTCCCCCAAAGGAAACAGATTTTTTATTTCATCTGTCTACCTTTAGGGGAGCATATCACCATAAGTCTGTACCTCTCCTTATTTTCACTCGATCTCCACTACAAACGGAAAGACTCTCACTTTCCCATCTTGCTTAAATTCTGCCCATATTTTATATATTCCCGCTTGGTCAAACTGTGTACCAAATACAGGTTTTGTAGCATCTTCAGGGTGTACATGAAGATACTTTTCTCCATGTTCATCTAGAATGACGACATGGCCCATTGCACCTAAATATGGTTCTAAATTACTTGTATCAAGGTCAAAATTAAGTGTCACTGGTTCTCCAGCTGTTTGTGAACTAATTTGTAAAGTAACCTTTTCTCCATCAATCTCCTGAGTAAGATCATTATCAGGTTGTAGCCCATGACCGTGAGCATCAGTAGTATCTCCGACGACTAAAGTCATCGGTTGAACTGTATAGGATAAATCCTTAGGCTTGATGTCAACGAACACTTTATAATTATCCTCTGTTAATTCAACAGGAACTTCGTATTCTCCCTCTCCAACTTCATTCGGGTGAATATGTTGGTACGTGTCTAGGTGCTCATTCACAACTATAACATGCATATATTTTTCATGATTAATCTCCAAGTCAGATACAGGATTCCCCTCATCATCAGTCAAAGCGATGTGAAATAGATCCTCTTTGTAATCGAGTGTAACGTTTACTTCACTATCAGCTACATCATGTCCTGTATGACCGTCTTCTTCCGTGTGACCCTGTACTTGTTCTTCTTCTGAATGACCATGTTTATTACTCTCTCTTTGTACAGCTGAACTTTCTTCTTCCTGAAAAAATCCAATATAAGTCGTGTATCCAGCAACAACCAAGAATACATACAGAATGGCTGATAAAGTCCACTTTTTCATGATCTTATTCCTCCAGTTCATTATTCACTTACTTTTCTTTTGTATATTTTTATACTATACCCTCCTACCCTATAATGTCAACAGTTAAAGAATACATTTTCTAAATAAAGGAAACCAGGATGTTGGGTCCATTGTTATAAATAAAATAAAAACCCCATTGAATGAGGTTTCTATAGCTTATTCAATTACTCCTGTTTCTGTAATTAACACTTTACTCGTTACTTGAAAGGTGGTGTTGGGATAGACCGTATTCCACTGCTCTGGATTAAAATTTTTTGTTTGGGTTTTTGCTAATACTCCAATGCCAATAGGGTCGATGCCTTCATCTCGGAAACGATTAAGTAATTCTGTTGTTCTTTGATTTATTTGCTCTTCCAATGATTTACCAGCCCTATCAATAACTTCTGGACCAAGTTTTCTCCCTGAAAATTCTCTTATATGTGCTTCTAGTTGGACTTTCAACTTCACTTTTGGTTGAGTCAAAGGATCTTCAATATGATACTTCCTTTTCGTCGTTATATTATAGGTCGTTACATAATCCTTCCCTACTTTAAAGGTGTAAGCACCATTCCTAAAATTCTCCATAAGTGTCTTAAAAAAAAACATATCTTTATCATTTAGATAATCTACAACTTTATCTCCCCTGAATAAGGCAATCCCAATAATCTTCACTTTATTTCCTGTCAATTTAACATAAGGAAGAAAAGAATCCTTTACTTTTGAATAATACGAGTACATAAATAAATGAAGATTCGACCGAGGTAACTCTCGGTGCCTCATATTATGTTCGAATAAGGTACCTAAATAGGCTCCTGTTCCAAGGTTTCCAAGATTCTTCTCCAATACCTCATCCGCATTGCCATCAACAACAGCCAAATATAATCGAGAACCAATACCAGCATCACGTTCAAATGTATCCGTTATTTCGTATACTCCTCTTTCCGCTAGCTCTTTTCCGAATAGAACAACTTCAATTCCTCCATTTTCTAAAGGATCGGCTGATTTCATTTGTGATTGCCGGTTTATTTCTTTGCTCACTTTAGCGACACTCATAAAAGATTCATTGGATATACTTTTATCCGCTTTGTAAACTGGGATAACGATAGTCCCTTTTACTTCTCCATCATCTCTAGCATCATAGCCAACCGCACTCATAATATTGATATCATCAATAATTTTTTGTTCTACACAGCCTGTTAATACCATTAGGGAAATCAGTAAGAAAAAGACCTTCATCATGCGGATTTCCGCCCTTTCATACGATAAAAAATAGTACTAAAAAGAAATAGAAAAGGAATATAACCAAAAATTAAATAAAAACCTATTTCAGCAGTAAAGTTACTTATCATATCAATTTGCTCACGGGTTTTTAAAACAGAACTGCCTGCACAAACGATTAATAATAGTACGACTAATAGTGTCCGTTGTTTCTTTTTAAAGACTCGTTTTGCCCCCCGGCTAGCAGACCACATCGCTAAACAAAGATTCGGTAAAATCACAAATAACCAAGAAGAAATTGCAACGTATTCGATTCGCTCGACAAATGGAAGTTGAACTATTTTTAGCATGGTAAGGGTTCCCCATATATTTCGGTTTAATTGTTCTTCAGAAAAGTACGCAATACTTACGATCATAACTGCAAGATAAACAAAGATCGTCGATGCTGAACCTAGATGAGCCCATTTTTGTGATTTCTTCGGATCTTTAAAAAATGGATAATAAAAAAGCAATGTTTCAAACCCTAACACACTTAAGGAAATTTGTTTTGTTGATTTAATAATTTCTAACACGGAGTGATTAAAAATAGGCAGCAGATTTTCAAAAAATGCATATTTTAAGGGATAAAACAAGGAAAACAGCAAATATGCAGGCAGGACAACTCCTAATACCGCTATCCCAGTAACCGTACGAAGGCCCCATTAACAATGTAAAAAACAATAATCAATATCACAATCGAAAAAAGACTAATTCTAATTCCAGGAAACACCCACACCTGTACCACTTCTATATAGGATCTTAAGACAGTCGTTGTTAATAAACAAAAGTATAAGACTAACAAAATAGAAAAGGCAGACCCTATCCATTTGCCAAAAAGAACCCGATGTACGTCTGTAATATCTCCTTCTTGTTTATTAAGAATTTGATAAATCATCCATATGACTACGTGAACTCCTATTCCTCCTAAAATGATAGAAATCCAAGCATCATTTCCGACAGCTTTTGTGAGAATTCGTTGAAAACCTAATATTCCAACTCCTATTTGGATCGCTTGGACCAGATAAAAAGAAAAAAATGGTGACACTTTTAATCGGTCTGGGATGGTAGTCACAAAGGAACAACTCCTTCTAACGAGCTATTCATCAATATCTCGATGAACTCTTTCATCTTTTGGTGAGAAGCGTTTTTTCTGTTCGGGATGATTTTGAACTGGCCTTCGACTTAGCTTGGAAAATGGCAGTCGAATAATGGTATCCTTTAAATCTCTAACCCTTGTAGGATAAAAGGGCTCTAGATATGGTCTCCCTAATGAGGTTAACTGCAATAAATGTCCTGCCAAAAAAGAAAAGCAGAGAACAATCCCGATTAAACCCCATGCATGTGCAAAGAATAAAAACGGAAAACGGATCAAACGAATCGTGTTACCAAATTGATAGGTTGGTGTGGTAAACGAAGCCAGTGCTGCCAAGGCTACCATAATTAGCAAAACATTACTTGTTAACCCAGCTTCAACTGACGCAGTCCCGATAACGATCCCGCCTACGATACCGATTGTTTGCCCGACCTTCGTTGGAAGTCTTGCTCCGGCCTCTCTTAGTAATTCAATGGTCAGCTCCAGAAACAGAGCTTCCAAGATCGGCGGTAAGGGAATCGCTCTTCTTGATGTAATTAATGTTGCCAGTAAATCCTTTGGAATTAACTCATAATGATACGTCAAAGTCGCGACATAAATAGGTGTGATCAAAATAGAGAAGGCAATGGATGCGATTCTTACAATCCGAATGAAGGAAGCAGCATACCAATTTAATAAATAGTCCTCAAAAGTGGAGATGGACTCATTAAAAGTAGTAGGGCCTATCAATGCATGTGGTGATCGATCGACTAATATTGCTAGCTTCCCCTCAGCCAATGCGGTTGCTACCCGATCTGGTCTTTCCGTATCAAGAATTTGCGGAAAGGGGGATCGCTGATTGTCCGCAATAATTTGTGAAATATATGCCGTATCCCCGATCGCATCAAAATCGATTTCATTCAATCGCTGCCTAACTGTATTTATGTTTTCTTCATCTGCAATATCTTCAATATATAAGCAAGCTACTTCGGTATTTGATAAGTCCCCGATTGTGAATTTTTCCACTCTTAGGCTATCAATCGGTAGCCTTTTTCGAATAAGATAAATATTCGTATCTAATGATTCAATAAAAGATTCCTTCGGGCCGACGACACTAAATTCTACCTCTGGTGGAGAGATGGACCGATTATCATCTTTTTGTGCTGGAATTAATACTCCATGATGATCTGAATCTGTAAAGTAAATATACACATATCCTGAAGGAAGCTTTTCAGTTAGATCCTTCGGGCTTGTGACATCAATAATTTCCTCAATCGGAATCTTTGACTTGAGTTCCTCCAAGTCACTGATTTGCAGCAAATTCGGTAGGATATATTGATGAATTATTTCCGCATCCACAATACTTGAAAAATAGGAAATAACATACGGAACGTTGCCATGATCTTTTTTATAAAACACAAAATCAGTTGATTTCCTTAGAGAATCAAACGCTTCCCTTATGGTCGTTATTTCTGGTTTTTTCTCAGATTTTTTGTTACTCCCTTTTTTCATCAAACTTCTCACCGAGCTTTCACAAAGTAAAAATAATCCTAGGATTATTATCCTTTAAGAGGAAAAAATTATACTTTCTCTACATAAAAAAGACGTAGAGAACTACTTCTCTACGCCAGATTCTTTATTGTAAATTTCCTGATTTCGCTAGCAAATTCCAGCTTTCACCGTGGTCGGTGGTTTGGTAAATGTCATTGTTAAAGCTGACGAACGTGATTTCATGCTCGTTTTTCGGATTGATCGCGGCGTACATGACGGCGTCTTCCTTCATCTCCGGCAAGGCAATTTCCTCTTCTTTATCATCGGTTAAATTTCTTATTACCAATGAAGGCTGACCATCATATTCACCGTAAAGGAGGCTATCACCTGTAAAATAAACACTTGTTCCTTGTGTTCCCGTTGTAAGTAACTCAAAGGTTTCCCCCTGGTTTTTAGATAAGTAAATTCCGTCTTCACCCGCTGCAGCCAATATGTTTTTATTTGTTGGATGTACAGCCAATCCGATGAACTCACCTTTTAAACCACTTGCTGTGACTTCCTTCCAATTAGCTCCATCGTCTTCACTCACATAAAATGCATCGGCCTTCATAATGGAGTTTTTATGCGGGCTCATCGCAAAAATCTGATGATTGTTATATCCAACCGCCATAAGATGAAAATCTACTTCGGCTTCAAACCCAAGACTTTGTAAGGTTTGACCATTATCCACACTTTTCATAATGCCAATCGGATTGGGCAACTTAGAATCTGTTCCTGGATGGCCGCTAGAATAAAATCCATCATCGGTCGCATTAAAGCCCATATAATCATTATTTTCTTTCTTTGTTTTTAACCATGTCCCGTTCTCATATACCTTTAACCCGTCATGAGCTGCAAAAAAGGCAGCCTCTTGATCTCCCACATACCCGAGCCCGTGGATATGATCTATTTTTCCAGCGAACGATTCAAAAAAGTCATGTGCTGCAAGCGAGACTGTAGTTGAATCTTTGGTTTCATCCTGTGCATCTGAGCCCTGAGTTTCGGATTGATTTGTTGACTCCTCTGATTGCGCTGTCTCGTCTTCTTGGCTGCAAGCCGTTAATGTGAAAAGACTAATAGCAGCCACTAATAAAAATTTATTCATTTAAAAAGGTCCTCCTACTATTAATGTGAACCATGTCCCGGTTCCGTTCCCCCCATACGTCTCGGCATACTTTTATCAACTGCTAATGCAAATTTAGTGGATCGTTACCGGTGATTTGCTCTACCTTATACTCTTCTAATGCATCAAGAACCATCTCGGTACCATCACTCATCTCCATTCGAAGTACAAGCAGCTATAAGTGAAAACATAGTTTCACTTTAACAACACTTTGTGCAGATTTTATGCATAAAGTTTGATTCTTTTTTGTCATCTGCTAGTATTGCCTTTTTTTCTTATCCATAAATTAAGATTTCCATAGTAATTTCGATTACTATAGAAGTATGACAGGAAAAGGAGATTTCCCTTTGAAAAAGCTATCGATCAAATTAGGTGCCATTTTCTTTTTATGTATTTTAGGACTTGAATCGTTTATGTTCTTCTTTCTTCATTCCGCTTTAGTAGAATCACGGATACAAGAAGAACTGAATGCCCTTCAAGCTCGCGGGAATTCCCATCGTGCGATTTTAGAGAACCATTTTACCCCAGAAACCATAACCCACGTTGCTTTAATGGAGACAGAATCCACAACAGATGTAGTGGTAACCGATGCTGATTTACAGATTCTTGGTTCTTCGAGTAAAAATGAACAACTCATAGATAACGTAAATCTCCCTTCAAAAGAGATTCCTCAGGAAGGTGTCATTATCGAGAATGACTGGGAGACAGAACCTTTCATTTCTACCGTTAGCTCGTTAGAAAATGAGGGAGAAATCATTGGATATGTGTTCATGTTTCAAGACACAGAAACCGTTCATTCATTAATTAAACGATTAAACCAACATTTCCTCCTTGCTGGGTTCTTAACGGTTGGTCTAACATTATTTATTATCGCTTTGCTTTCGAAAGCAATCACCAAGCCTCTTATCAATATGAAGGATGCAACCTTTCAAATCAGCCAAGGGAACTACTCCATCTCCTTGCCTGAAACAGGGAACGATGAACTTGGCGATCTGGCTAAATCGATTGAATCGCTCGCACATGATCTTACCTTTTTAACGCAAGAGAGAAATGACTTTCTAGCAAGCATATCACATGAATTACGAACACCGATCACTTATATAAAAGGGTATACAGAAATCGTCATGAAGCGCGAGTTATCTGAGGAAGAAAGACTGAACTACCTAGCTATTATTCTTGAAGAAACCAATCGTTTAAATGACTTAATTAAGCAGCTATTTGACTTAGCCAAAATGGATCAGAATTCGTTCTTGATTGAAAAAACGGAAGTCAACATAAAGGAGATTCTTGAAAAAGTGGAGGCAAAACTAGCTCCAGCTTTTAAGGAGAAGGGAATGACTCTTCACATCTCCTGCCAAAAGGATTTCTTTTTACATGCGGACCCGATCCGAATGGAACAGATTTTTTTGAACTTACTGGATAATTCGATGAAATATTCATCAAATGGTGGAAGTACTAGCGTGATGGTTGAACTAAGGAAAAACCAACTTTATGTGACGATTCGTGATACCGGTAACGGCATTCCTGAAGAGGATTTACCACATATCTTTAACCGTTTTTACCGTGTAGATAAATCGCGGACTCGTATGCTAGGTGGTGCCGGTCTTGGTCTTTCCATTGTCAAGGAACTAGTAAATAAACATGACGGAACGATTACTGTGAAAAGCCAAATACAACAAGGAACAGAATTTCAAATGATGTTTAGGGGAGCGTGGAGTGATGAAAACGATCTTACTGGTGGACGATGAGCAAAGAATGTTGAATTTATTATGCCTTTATCTAGAACCAAAAGGATACAAATGTGTTCCACACACTTCTGCTCTGTTTGCTCTAGAATACTTATCATCCAATCAGGTTGACCTCGTGCTTCTTGATATCATGATGCCTGAGATGGACGGTTGGACTTTATGTGCAGAAATCAGAAAAAAATGGGATATTCCCATTATCATGTTGACGGCACGAACGGATAAGACCGATGTGGTTAAGGGACTTTATATTGGTGCGGATGATTATATCTCAAAGCCATTTGATGAAGACGAACTACTTGCTCGAATTGGGGCTGTATTAAGAAGACATAAGTCCACAAGCCAACTATTAACTTTTAAAGGGCTAGTTTTGAATCCAGAATCCTTTGACCTGCATTATGAAAAAACACCGATTCCATTAACACCAAAGGAATTTTCCATGATGGAGCTGTTTTTAACCCATCCAAATAGGGTATTTACACGCGACCATTTAATCACCTCGATTTGGGGCCATGGTGTTTCTACTGAGGATAGAACCATTGACTCCCATGTTCGAAATCTCCGAGAAAAATTAAGAAAAGCCCACTTCCCTGCTGATGAGCACTTACAAACCGTATGGGGATTAGGGTACAAGTGGCAGGACGGACAATGAACGAAATTCTTTTTATTATTGGAAGTGTAATTGGGAATGTGCTCATCGCTGTGGCTGGTGTTATTCCGAGCGCCTTTTTAACGGCAGCGAATATTTCCATCCTCGGTTTTGAGGTTGGGTTAGTTGTTTCTATTATAGGAGAAGCACTTGGTGCCATTGTGAGCTTTTGGCTTTACCGAAAAGGATTTTCGCGGGTGAAGGACAAGGTACAAATCAAGTGGAAATGGAGTCGACTCCTTCTTGACCGGTTGTATCAATCAAAAGGGTTAGAAGCTGTTGCCATCGTTCTATTGCTTCGGCTGTTACCGTTTGTTCCGTCAGGCTTCGTGACGTTGACTGCTGCGATTGGCAAGATGAATATAGTAGCTTTCGGAATAGTGAGTACGATTGGAAAGATCCCTTCTTTGTTTATCGAGGCTTATGGGGTTCACCAAGTTCTGAAATTTGATACCAAACTTCAACTCATCTTGGCAACTGTTTGTATCATGATTTTTGTGATTTATTTTTTCGTAAAAAAGCGTCCCCGTGATTAACTAAAGGGGTTCCGTTTTCGGGTGCAAACGTCTTTTCTTTATTTATTAACGTTTCTACGAAATCCCATTAACTTTGACATATCAATTGACATCATTATTAAGATGGGCAATAAGTATTGTACAATTAAATATAGAGGGTAGAAAATTGTGTCATTTGCAGTGCCGCTTTGAGTACCAATTTTATTGATCATTATAAGCTGCTCGATAAAAAGCTGCTGATTCCCGCATCTAAGTTCAAGAGGGTCCGCACTTTTCGGTTGGGGGATCAGGTTAAGCACCCGAGCTGATAATAGACGGAGAAATTCCGCTTAATTAGTAATTATGATTAAAAATGGCTTAAATAGACGGAAAGATTCCGCCTATTGGCTCGAAATATTCGAAAAGGGGAGATTTTGCTTTGCATAAGCGGAAAACCTCCCCTTATTTACCCCAAAACGAGCTCCATTTCGCATCTAACCGGAAAATTTCCGCTTATTTCTTTTGCTGATTACTCGAATTAAGGTCAAGACATGAACCCTTCTTTTTGTTTATCCTGCTTTTTTTACAGACTCTATTACGGCTTGCGATTTTAATTTATTGATATCAGCCCGAATTAATAGAGAAAGAACAAGCGCAACTATAAATAATCCCGAAAAGAAGGTTAAGCTTCCTGCATAACTTCCTGTTGTATCCTTGATCCAAGCTGCGAACAGTGGACCCGCCAAACCAGCAGCTGCCCATGCGGTTAAAATATATCCATGAATCGCGCCTAACTGCTTCGTTCCAAACAAGTCGCCGATATAAGCTGGAATGGATGCGAATCCCCCACCATAACATGTATAAACAACGATCAGCATGCCCATAAACAACCATTGAATGGACACTTGCGGCAAGAAAAAGAAGATAACCATTTGCAGTACAAAAAATGCGGTATACGTGTTGGGTCTACCAATATAATCCGATAATGAAGCCCAACCAATTCGTCCAAGACCATTGAAGATTCCAATCGCACCAACTAAAGCAGCCGCTGTTGCCATGTCAATCCCAATACTCTCCATCGCTAGTGGTTTTGCTACTGCTAAGATCGCAATTCCACAGGTAATGTTAATGAATAACATGAACCACAAATACCAGAAACGCTTGGTCTTAACAGCTTGATTCGCTGTTAATTGTGATAAATCCAACGTAGCCTTTGCTTTTCCACTAGCAATCTTCTCTTTAAAACCTTCTGGCAACCAGCCTTCTTGTGGTTTTTCAAGATATAAAGAAGAGACAACCATGATGAGAAAATAAGAGATACCTAGAATGTAAAATGTGTTAGCCACTCCAACAGACGTAATTAATGAGTTCATAATCGGGCTAGCTATCGCTGCCGCAAAACCAAATCCCATAATGGCTAAGCCTGTCGCTAAGCCTCTTCTGTCAGGAAACCATTTTACGAGAGTTGAAACAGGAGCAATATAACCCACACCTAAACCAATTCCTCCAAGTGCCCCATAAAATAAATACAACAGGGACTTGGATTCCATATCAACAGCAAACCCTGCCCCTGTCATTCCAATCCCAAAGAAAACTGCTGCTAGTAACCCCGCTTTTTTCGGTCCATATTTCTCTACAAAATGTCCTAAAAAGGCAGCAGATAATCCTAAAAATAAAATTGCAATACTAAAGGTTAAAGCCACTTCAGAATCAGACCAACCAAACATTTCTTTTAACGGCGCAGTAAAGTTACTCCATGCGTACACGGAGCCAATGGAAATATGAATCCCCACTGCTGATAATGCGATCAACCACCTATTCTTCCTCACTAACATCTCTCCTTAGTAAATTCTATTAATATCTAAAAACGTTATGGAAAGTTCATAACGGATTTTACTTACCTTAGGATCGAATTACCTAAAACACGAACATTAATTAAATAAAAATAAAAAACATTCGTCTTTAAAAAGAATAAACCTACTTTACCATGTGAAAGTGAGGAAGACAATAGTAAATATGATATTTAATGTGGGAATGTTATAAATTTGAGGAATGAAAAATAGCTGTAAGCCTTTTGGTAAGCGCTACAGCTACTGGTGTTTAGTAGAGGATATAACAAGTGGTTTGGTTGGTCGTAAGGATTTAATCCAGCTTAAAAACTCACTTTTACTATGGGATAAGCTATCATAGCTAAAAAAAGAGTAGTCCACAAAATCTAGATAGTTCTTTAACTGTTTCTTGTGTCCATTTCTAAACGCATTATAATCCCATAAGTTTGGCCTTTTAACAGGCAATGGTTTAACGTTTTGCAAGTATGGGTGCTGTTGATAAACGATTGCGAGAGTACGGATCATTCGTTTTTGAGTACGATGATGTCTAGCCTGAACGAGCAATTGTATGTAATCCACTCTGTCACCAATCCGATAAATCAGTTGAATGATATCTAGAAAGTGTTTCGGGGAATCAAGATTATGTCTCCATCCATGCAAGCAAATCATATAAAAGGTGTGATAGTCTGATAGTTCTTTTATATATTGGTAGCTCCCTAAAGACTTAGCTCCCTGCCAAAACTCTTCTATCGGAAGCTTGGAGGTATCATCCTTCAACAGGTTCCAGTGTAACTCTACTGTTAATGGAATTTTTGAGTTCGGAATCGGTTTACTAAAACTACAGTGAAAATGTCCAGCAATCGGCTCTTCTTCAACGGAATAGCCTAAAGTGATAACGGTAGATATCGCACGTTCCAAGTCCTCCGGCTGAATGAGTACATCTATATCTGATGTACCTCTTGCCCCAATATGACCAAAGTACTTTTCAGCAAATAGTACTCCCTTTAAAGGAATAGCTGGAAGTTCAGCTTGCTCAAAGCAATCCAAAACCTTCGTTAATTCGCTTTTAATAAAAAGAGATAAAAAGAGATTTACTTCGTATTGCTCCTTCAAGCGTTCCTGGAAAAATACAGGTGTGCGATTTAATGTTCCTTGTTGCTTTAATTGGTAGTAAGCTTGGGGAGCAACACCAAACTCCAAGATTTCTTTTAATATAGATTTGTAATCATATGAATCTAGAGGTGCCTCAGCTTCATACAATCCCTGAATCCATTTCATGACACATCCTCCTTTCTTTATGCAAGTGATAGCTCAACTTTAGGTTTGAATTTTGTACGGCTTAGAGTTTGATATAATCCTGGTTGGTTAATTAACTCCTCATGTGATCCCTGCTGAACGATTTTTCCTTGATCCATTACCAAAATTAAATCAGCACTTTCAATCGTTGATAAACGATGAGCAATGACAAGAGTGGTTCGATTTTTCTTTAGTGAGTTCAGAGCTTCCTTCACATAGTATTCCGTTTCCGTATCAAGTGCGGAGGTTGCTTCATCTAATAAAAGAATCGGCGCATCCTTTAATATTGCCCTGGCAATCGCTATTCGCTGCTTCTGGCCACCTGATAGCTTCATTCCTCTTTCACCGATTTCAGTATCGTAACCGTTTTGGAGTGAAAGAATGAAGTCATGGATGCAAGCGTCTTGTGCAGCACAAATCATTTCCTGTTCTGTAATCCCAGGTCTTGCTAACATTAGGTTTTCACGTATGGTTCCAGCAAAAAGGAATGTTTCTTGAGGGACACTGGCGATCGTGCTTCTTAATTTTGATACGGTCATTTCCTTTATGGACACTCCATCAAAAAGGATGTCTCCTTTTTGTGGTTGGTAGAAGCCTTGTAGTAGGTTGAATAGGGTGCTTTTTCCCGCTCCGCTTGGGCCTACTAGGGCGATGACTTTGTTGGCTGGGATGGATAGTTGTAAATTTTTGAATACCTGAGTTGTTTCATTATAACTAAAGGTTATCCCTTGAAATTCCATCGCATGTGAAAGACTCTTTCCTGATGTGTAGGAAGGTAGTCGAGGAGATTCTGCCTTTTCTTCGGTTACATTTAGTATTCTTTCCACTGATGTAAGAGATCGCTGAAAGCCTGCCCATTGTCCTGCAAGTCTTGTCATTGGACTGACTAAATATCCGACAAGACTCTGAAAAGTTAGTAATGCTCCTACCGTCATAGATCCTTTAGAAACAAAATATGCCCCTAATAAAAGACTGATATAGTAAGAGCCCGCACTTAGCAGATTTCCCCCTGAGGAAAAATATCCTCTTAACTTTGCATTAGTAAGCTCAAGATGATAGAGTTCTTCATTTTGAGAAGAAAATTCTTGGTAGGATTTCTTTTCTAAAGTAAAAGATCGAATAACAGAAATACCCTGAAAGGTTTCGCTAAGATGTGCATTTACTTTTTCAAAAAGGGTGTTGAGCTTTCTACTATTTCGACGAAGCAATACCCCAAATACGGCTCCAGCTAAAATGGCCAATGGTGTGGCAAGAAGGGTCAGAAGAGACATCGTCATATTTAACTGAAGAAGATAAATAAAGACGACCAAAAAAATGAGTGGAAGTCTGATGAGGTTAATTAAGTTGCTCCCAATAACACCGTCAAGGTTATGAATGTCATTTGTAAAATACGTAATAACTTCTCCAGATTTCATTTGAGAGAAGCGGCTTGTTGGAAGTCTTAAAATGTGGCTAAATAAATAGTCTTTAATATCTCGTTTTACACCGTTTGTTGCTACTGTTTCAAAGTAAATATCTGCGAAAGAAAAGGAAATACTTATTACAACCAGTGTAAGAGCAATTGGGATGAGTGTTTTGATTTCCTCGAAATCTGCACGAACCGCAGCATCAGCAATCTTTCCAAAAAATGAAGCAAACGCAACTGTTAAAAAAATATCAACAAATAATAATAACAATAAAACCAAATAAGCCTTCCATCGCTTCAAAACAAAAGGCTTCAATAATCCAAAGGTTTTTTTAAAATCCTTAAGCACAATATATTCTTTCATGCGAGGTAAGAGCTGCTGAACTCTATTCATATTGACACTCCATCTTAAAATCTTCTATTTAAATAGCTTCTAAGAATAAAAGAAAGAAACGGAAAAGTAATAATTAACTTACTCCATCCTGCTACAATCAAATTGCTCGGTTGAACTACATGCTTTTGTTTTTCAATGGAAACAAGTGTACCTAGAATCCGTTCTTTTTGAATGGGTTCATCAAATCCAAGGTTTGTATCACCTTTACAGCGATATATATTCTCTGATTCCATCTCGTAAAATCGGTGGGCAATCAACTTACCGTTTGAAGCCCAAAATAATAGAATATCTCCTTTTTTTAAAGAGGTTGAATCAAAAGGTGTAAACCTGCAAATATCTCCTTGTTGTATAAGGGGATACATACTATTCCCTTCACTTGGCAGAGAAATAGATCCTTCATTAGTAATCGTTTTTTGAAGAACGGAAATAATATCCTGACTAAACAGCATGAATAACCAATCCGTATTCGATAAGGTCTTTTAAAAATACCTCAATGTCTTTTGCATCAACTGATAGGTCTCCTTGAAACTCAGCTTCTATGGATTGAATAATGGAGCCAACCGTCTGTTTCTCCTTAAGCAATGACCAACAAAAGCCACCCATTTCATTAAGCTTTGTGACGGTAAAATGCTCAGCATCTAGAATAATCCACTCTCCATCGAGTTGGGTAGTATCAAAGCTCTCTTTTTGGATGTAGTGCGTCATTATGAAATCAACTCCCAAAAGGTATCATTTTTCTGAAAATGCAGTTCATAGACTGAGACTTTATCTACTAAACTCAATAGCAGGTACATAATCTTTTTCGTTTCCTCAGGACAGTGTACCCAGTAAAATACCTTATCCATAAGATTTAAGACAGCATCTGACTTTTTTAGTTGGTTCCTGCTATTGAACAAAGCTTGCCGTAAAAGCTGAATGCTTACTAGCGGTGTTGAGGTTTCTTTACCCGTTACCTTTAACTCGCTACGAAATGGTGAATTAAACACCGTTATTCCTTCAGGAGCAATTTTGACAAGCGTCGCTTCATCCGAAAGGAGCTCTCTCGGTGCTGATAATTTGGCAGCAGTCGACTTCCCCGCTCCAGAACGGCCTGTAAAAATATGAGCCTTCCCTTCCTCCACTACACAGGAGGAATGAATTAATAATCCCCAGTTATTGTGAAGGATATATGCGCTGTAAAAGTTCATCAGAGCATGCTTTAGGGCTAGTTCGTCATTTACGTAAATTGTTGCTTGTTTATAATCCTCATCGGTATCGATAAGGTAATCTGCGCGACGGTAATATAAGTTATTTGATTGTTTTTTGATTTCAACATCGTAGTCTGTAAAGGGTACACCATAACCAGTTTTTATATTGATCGAAATGTCATACTGGGGATTTTTTAAAGGTAGTAGTCTAAAGTTTCTTTGAAAAAAATCTAAAATATAAGAAGACTCGTATGTTACAGATGCTATATGCTCCCCTATTTGTAGGTACATTGTTTTTCTCCTTTAACACTTTCAGAAAAGTACGGGACCAATATGTACATTTTCTGCTATGTTATAATAATGAACTATTGTCCCGTATCATGAATGGGATTGTTATTTATTCGGATGATCCTTCTTAGGGTCAAACGGATCATGCGGATATTTCTTTCCATCACTCTTTCCTGGATCTCCAGATACAGGCCCATGACCTTTATTCCAACTTTGAGAAGTTTCAAAGCGAATCGGCTGATGACTTAATACTAGAGGTTTTTCCATTAATTTCACCTCCTTTACAAAATTCTCTATAAAGAACAGTAGTGGTAAAAAAAGAAATCTTATCTAAGTTAATAGATAAAACCTCTAATTAATCTACATTAACAAGTAGATTATACATGATTAGCAGTTCTTTGGAAAGAACGAATTATTCGACAAAAACTTCATTTTTATATTAAATGGTTAGATCCTTTTTGTCTTCTTTATTATAGGTTATTTTCCTTAGGAAGTTACCAAATCTTGACCTTTTATTCTCATATCTCTTATTTAACAAATAGCCTAGTGCCCAAACACCAATACAATTCTTCAACAAATCCACTAAAGAAAACGACCGAAAGGGAATATAGTATTGGTGCAGTTCATCTACGAGCCCATACCCAATTGCTAAGACAGCAGCAAAAACTTCTAATCTATACGAAAGCTTTCCAAACACAAGGAAAGCCATCACTAAAAACAAATAAAGAAGACCAAATTCAAAAAGATGAGCTAACTCTAGCCCAGCACCTATTAATAAAAGGATCTTCATATCTATCTGAGTGGAGAGCATATATACAGATTCCGGATCAAAGTTGCTCGTTTGAATCCAAATCAATGCCATATACACGAATGGGAGAACTAAAAGAAACATTCTGATTAAAAACATACTAGCCTCCAATTGGGCATCCTATTACAGTTTTCCATTTAAGACGACATTACTCATCATTTCTGCATTTGGATAGGCTACGTTTTTGTACTGGTCAACTACTTTTTGCAAATCATAACTTACACGGACATTGGAAGTCTGAATGCTGTCCTTATTAATTTCTACGATACAATAGGATGCCTTACTAACTCCATCAAACGGTAGTCCTACGCTGCCTATGTTTACAATACATTTTCCACTGATGAACCGGATATATGGCTTATGAATATGAGCATATATGTACAAATCAGCCTCTTGTGTTATCAACTTCTCTATAATTTTATCATCACTTACGTCCGGTGGCACCACATCGAATAAACTATCGGGTGTCGCATGGAAGGCATAAATCCTTACACCCTCTACCTCAAAGTTCAATTGGGATGGTAATTCTCTCAAGTAATTAACACTTTCATGTGATAAATTTGAGACGATCCAATCTCTTTCTTTGTTCATTAACTCAAGGGCATGATCTGGAACTTCCCCCCGCTGAACGCCACGGACTACCCACTCGTCTGCATTTCCTTTGATTACTTCACAATCAAGCTCTCGAACCAAATCCAACGCACGCTGCGGTTCTGGTCCACGATAACAGATATCGCCTAGGACAAATACTTTATCTACATGTTTTTCTTTTATATCTTCTAGTACCGCATCCAGTGCAATCGCATTGCCGTGGATGTCGGATATGAATGCTAGTTTCATTGTAATACCTCATTTCATAATTTCATTTCAGTGTTAAAGTGTAAGAATTCAAATAGTAACTTCAGCATCTATTTGTTTAATATGATTTGAACCAGTCTTACTAATTTTTTTTCCTAGTCTCATTGAAGGCACTTCTACAAATTTATAAGAAATAGTGGCCACTATTATACTAATAATAAAAGACAGAACCCAAATAAGTCCTATATGTATTTTCCCATGATACAGATGAATAAATGTAAACAAAACAATACAGTGATATAAGTATAAACTATATGAAATTTCTCCTAAGTAATGGATAGGTTTTAATAGCAATAATTTTGATATTTTAGAAACGCTTAGAGATAAAATTATAAGAATACTTGCCCCCAATGTTACTACCCAACTATCTAATATTGTTGCAAGAAATGCATCACGCGAACCAAATATTATTCCTAAAGCAAAAGCTGGCTTTGCATATAAATAGACAAATAAACCGAAACCCAAAAGTGTATACTTAAATTTTGTTGAGAGATTCCCAAAATATTTAATAAGATATTCTTTATTTCTTGCTAAAATCGCCCCAACAATAAACATTGAGATGTAATGAATAGTTTGAAAGTAATCATGATTACTCGGTTTTGAGGATGTAATATAAAAAATAAACGCTATAGTACTAAAAAAAAATGCAACTCCTAAAGCTTTTTTCCAACTTAACTTTATCACTATAAACGCAATTAATGGAAAAATTAGTGAGATTCTCATTTCATGAACTAAAGACCATAAAACAGGATTATAATGTACGTTTGCAAAACTCTTTATTAATAGTAAGTGATCAACTAGTGTTTTTACATTAAAATTACCACTCCAAGATGCATTAAACCAATTGCTTAATTGTACTATATCACCACTATAATATAAGGAGGACACTACTAAAACCAAAAATAAAGACACATAAAAAGGGATATAAATTCTTAAAAATCTTTTTAGAATAAAAGGGAAATAGGCAACTTTCACATCTCTATAAAACGGCAGTGATAAAACAAAACCACTTAATATAAAGAATAGGGTTACAGCCTCACTTCCTGCAACAAAAAATCTTAATGGACCAAATTCAATAAGTTGTGTAATCTTAGAGGTTTGCAGAACTAACATAAAATGTCCCAATACCACTGCTAAAGCTGCTATTCCTCTTAAGGAATCTAATTCTTCATATCTAGTCCTCATTTTATTACCTCCAACTTCATATTTTCATTAGCAAATAGAAGGTTAAATTTCCACTTGCTTAGTATCAGAACTATTTTGCTGCTTTAAGATAACTTTTTGAATACTTTTTCTTAATACTTCAGTATGCCTTTCTGTAATCATGGCTAAAAACCAAGAGTATGTTAGTACAGACAGTGCAAGTACAACCTTTACTAACAGAGTTGTTTTTGAAAATGGCCATAATGGTGATACTAACCAAGTTAAAATTAGGTTAGCTAATGGATAATGGGCAAGATATAAAGTAAAGGAAAAACCTGCCAAATGCTTTGGGATATTGGTTTTCAAGTTACTAGACTCCTGGTTATAGAACGAAATAATAATGTATACAAATAATGCACTGGTAATCCCGACTTTAATATCCTTTAGAAATGTGGCCATAGTAGCTGGGTAATTCATTGAGATAAACAATAACGCTAAACTAAATAATGTAATTACACTTTGTATTTTCTTATCTTGTAGGTTTAGCAATTTGATAAATGGAATAATAGCACCTAACATCCATACTAAAAAATAAAGCATTATATGGGGTCCAACAAACAGTGCAATTGAAATAAATAATGTTAAATAAAAAGCTTTTTTCCCAACTGTCTTAGAATGAATTGTTAGTATTAGACATGGGAAAAGCAAATAATAACAAAACTCATAACTCAAACTCCATAAGGGACCATTCATACCATAAGGATCAACTAAAATCTTTTGCAGAAAGAAAATATTACCAACAAAAGTTTGCCAGTTTAAACTTTCTACTAACTTATGGTAACCAAATATTGAAACCTGGATGTTACCAATAATATAAGTTAAAATAAGACATGGTATTAGCACTATCCACAATCTAGTTACCCTCTTTATTAGATAATCACTCCAACTCCATTTTCCGTTATTAATAGTCTTTATTAATGTAGAAGAAATGAAGTAACCACTTTAAACAAAGAATACCATTACTGCTTGGTATCCAGGTAAAGGAACATAAAAATGAAATAAAAACACTACCATTGCAGATACAAATCTTAATAAATCTAATATATTTGATGCTTTACTATCATTATTAATAAAGGAAACAGTTAGTTTAAACACTTTTTACACTCCCTATAGTTTGTTAGTAGTTAAAAAAAACTATCTTCTATATAAGATAGTTTGAAGTAGTTTTATTTTTCCCTTTGCTGGTATATATCCTAAAAATAAAAAGAAATTGAGATATTATTCCATACAAATTCAACTAGGAATGTTCTTATATACTTTTTATTTACTGTATATGTTCAAAAGATTTACATATTAGCTTTTAAACCTCATACATATTAGATGGGTATAGATAAAGCAAATTTTTCATGGAAATAAATAAAGTAATACTTAAGAACGAAGGTCATTAACGGAATTACTTTTAATTAAAGGAAACATTATTAATAGTGTATACTATCTCAAATAGTTTAAGACACTGGCGTTAGTAAATGTGTTCCTTTTTGATCAATTAAAATTACGATTCCGTGCGGTAGTAATCATCTTTACAAAATTAATTTGTTTAAAATACGATTTTACTTTTTGTATCCATTCATAAGATACATATGATAAAACAAAGACAATTAAAGGGTATACGGATTGCCAAACAACACTATTATTTATATAGGATAAGTTTAAAAAGTTTACACTTAAATTAATAATTCCTATAAAAAATACATGGATCACAAATATACCAAGAGAATTTGAACCGATTTTATTTATTATCGAACCTTTTCCTAATTGACTATATTTTAATACAAATAGAAATAGGGACAAGGAAATGAATGCAGTTGATAAAAAATAACTTCCCTTAGGTTGTGCAAATTGTGTTATTAATATATATCTTTCTATCATCTGAGTAAATGAAAAGAATAAAAATAAAAAAGATAAAGTCAATGGCTTTATCTTTATCTTTTTTATCTGATCCGATTTCAAACCTAAAAAATATCCCAGTGTTGTGTACATTAATCCAAAGCACATGGTATCTCTTGTACGTAAAGGTAATTCAAAAAACATTGTGTAAGATTCACCTAATAATGCAATTGTGTTTAAGATTATAGATACTAACAAAAGGATGCCTATTTTATTATAAAACGCAAATATACTAATTATTAAAATGCTCCAAATTAATGCCGTAAGAAACCATAATTGAAAACCACTTGTACTATCTCCATAGTATAAAACATTTATTAAGGTTTGATTTTTTAACAAACTAACATAGTCATTTTTTAGCGTTCCAATAACCTGTCTGCTTAAAATATCATATATAAAATAAAATAATACCCAACAGAAATATATTTTTATAATTCTTGAAAGATACTTTTTGAGTTGTCCCATAAGAGTGTTCTGTTTTGCTATTGTTTGATTAAACAAATAACCCGATGACATAAAAAAGAATGGTACTGCGAATCTTGAAAAAGTGTGAAGTATAAAACCTATTTCATTACTGAATAAGTTTGTATGGATAAATACCACACCGAGGATTGCAAAAAACTTAAAAAAATCGATTGAATAGTTTCTTTCCATTTTATTCACCCCTTTATTCTGTTTTACTTAATAATTTGTTTATCAAAAGAAAAAATACATTATTTTAAATAATACTCACATAAAATTAAGAAACTTTAAATTTATATTCATTATTATTGATATAATCGTAACCTTTTTTTATAAACTGCATCAACTAAAGGATCTTTTTCACTAAGGAAAAAAATTATTCAATTTAATAGTTCCATAATTAACTTCAGGTCCAAGAAAGAGTATTGAATATAATTTAAAGAAAATTGTTTCTTCAAGAATACTGCTCTTCCCCTTAAAATTCCCCATTTCTTTCCTTTTTACCATTTGCAATCATTTGCAAAACTAGTTTCCAAAATACTTAGTTCCTTTTACCCCGTAAGTCTACCCACTCTATTTATTCAATAAAACCTTTAGTTGTTTCAATATGAAATATACCATTTTTATATATGCGAATGTTTTGGTTTCAAGTTCATCAGAAAAGCATTTAGGTTCTCATTCATCACTTTTTTCAAAATACAAAACAAGCTAATAAAATTATTAATAGCTGGGTTACTACAAGTATATTCCTCTACACTAAAGTAATTATCTAGCTAATTAGTAACTTAAGAATGTGTCTTTAACCTCCTAAAGATGTCTATACAAAATATTCCAATCTTTCATATACTCTTATTGATTACTTTAAAAAACCAAGGAGGAGACTATATGAAAAAAAGATCCGAGAAAATTATTTCTACAAAGCCCCCTATTATGATAGGTGTTTATCAATGACTTCTAACTCTTATTTAATTGAGTTAACACGTTGGAACATTAAAAATGATGGAACTGATGCTGCATCGACTTCTTCAGGTATAAATGCTGCCTTAAGTTGGGCTGAGCAGGAGGGCTATAACGAAGTAGTACTACCTAGAGGAGTATATCTAATTGATGAAAATAACCCTATAAAACCCTATAGCTTTATGACTTTTAATCTAAGTGGAGCAACATTAAGAATTAGGAATAATAACTTACCAAAATATGCAATAATTTTATTAGCAAATAATCAGAAATACACACAAATCACAAACGGTAAAATAGAAGGCGACCGATATAATCATAATTATTCAGGAGGAGGTACCCACGAGTTCGGGGTCGGTATTGAACTAAGAAATGGTGTTGAGAACATAAAAATAAATAATCTAGAGATATATAACACTACTGGTGATGGAATACTTGGCATTACATCTTTTGGTGGCATCGGGGGAAATTTCCCTAAGCTCGCTGATAATATGGAACCCGGTGGTATAAATACTTCCACAGGTGCTTTGACACAAGAAACTAACCGTATTAGGTCAAAAGTTAACATTCCTATGGTCCCCCAAATTACTAATTTAGGTTATTTCGGACTATATGGTGATAGTTTTGGAGGAATCGGAAAAGAAATTACTACAGATATTTATGATGTAATATTTTATAAAAATGATAATTCCTTTTTATCTTCGGTAACTGAGCTTCATTTTTTTGATGAAGTTGAAGTTCCTCTAGGCGCAAGTTATGCAAAAGTAGTTTTACACCAGAAAAATGTACCTTCCTCAACGGGGAATACTATTCTTATAAGAACTCCCGAATTCCCGAAATATGTCTTCATTGAAAACTGTAATATTCACCACTGCCGTAGACTAGGAGTAGCTATTTGCGGAATGAAATATTGCTATATTAATTCCTGTGAGATTCATCATATTAGTGGAATTGCTCCACAAGGTGCAATTGATATTGAAGATGGATATGATTTAAATCAGTATATATTTATTAACGGAAACAATATATACGATAATAAAAGCTACAATATAATTGCTGTAGCTGGTAAACACCTAAGTATCACTAACAATAGAATACAATTAGGAATTTTCACTATTAATTCCGGTGTAAATAAAGCTATTGTTGAAAACAACTATTTCTATAACTGTGGCCCACGACTTGAAGGAGAAACTGTATTCTCCAATAACTATATATATGGTTCTAAACTATTACTTTTGGGTAATAGTCAACAAATTATATCTAACTGCCAATTCCAAAATAGTCCTATTGTGTTTAATAAACTTAAAGCATATGTTGTTCTGATCAATAACTCTAAATTTACTTTTGATGAGGATTTTAAATTCGCTTCTTTGAATCCTGGCTCTCCATTAATTTTTAGTATTGAGCCCCAAACAATAACTGATTCTACATTTGAAGGGTGTGGAATTGAAGCATTTGCCGCTGTTCCAAATGGAGCACATGACTGGATTTTATCAAATGTTATTTTTTATAATACTAGGCACCCTGAAAATAGAATATTTAAATTACCTCCTGGTATATATAAAGGTTGTAAATTTATTAATAGTGGTAGACTTGGAGAGAGCTCCGGAGCAATAAATACCAAGTATGAATTTGATGGCTGTCACTTTGAGTGGTCAACTTATCCATTGTTTTATTTTGCTCCATCAAGTAAAATTCATTTCTTCAGTGTAAATAACTGTCATTTTGATAATTTGAATAGTTATGATGCTAGCTTTTTTATTAATGGAAATTGGGGTAATATTCACCTTTCAAATAATACTTTTAATTATCCTAACGGTAACAGAATGTATATGATAGATGTAAGAAATACTGCGGTAGTAGATAATTTTGTTGTAACCAACAATACTTTTCTGTCAAACGGTATGATTAGTTTGAGTGTTAGCGCTTCAACAATCCCCGTGATTTTTAGAGATAACTTTTTAACAAAATCACCTACAAGATTATTAAGTAATCATATTCAACTTAATAATATCGTAGATAATATCCTGATTCCGTGAACAAGACCATAGTCGCCTAGTTTAACTAGGTGACTATGATTATAACGATAAGCCCCAACACCTAGTTTAATTCTCAAAACCTAAATACTCTTTGAAATTTTTTTAACCCTTTTTTGGAATCTAGCCTCTTTATATGAAGAAATCACATTTAACAAGTATCCAAACTCATCTTTCTTATTAAAAATAATTATATAGATTAGATTAGGAACTATAATACATACCAGCCCTTTTACTATTAAGGAGATTAAACTGTTTCCAGGTGTAGAAATTTGACAAATAATACTCGTTATATAACATATAGTAACTGTTAGCACTGTATAATAACTATATGTTACGAAGTATGTATGCACAGGTTTTTTAAATAAATGCTTATACACAATAATTGGTTGTGAAAAGAAAACTGTTAAAATAGTACTTACCATGGTTCCAATAAATATACCAACTAGTCCAAGAGATTTAACAAGGATAATTGAAACCACTAAATTAATTAACCCTTCTAGTATTGGTATATACTTATCTTGTGTGAATAAACCAGCCTTATTTTTAAATGTTGCTATTGAAGTACGCATTCCTAATAGGTATAAATTTATAATAATAAAAATAAACGTAATATTATCCAATACATATGCTTTTCCTAACCACCACGAAATAAATGGCCCTAATACATTAAAGAGAAATATTACGACTATTGAATAGATCCAGAAGTTAATAAAAAATGTTACTTTAAATATTGAGTAATTTTTTTCAATAGTCTCGGTTGCTATTAAATTCCCCACACTTGCTCCAATTCCTCCAAGTATAGAATTCACAACTGCTGTCGCTTGATTAATTACCATTGTGTAGTTTGAATATATACCTACAGCAGCTAAACCAATAAAAGAAGATATTAATAGATTATCTACCCCAAATACTAAAAATCCACCAAAATTATGCAAGAACATCGCCTTTACGTTAGTTTTAAGATTAACTTTAGTTTCATACTCTAAATGATGCTTTTCTTTTGTTTTTATATATGAATAACGTGTGTTAACAATTCTCCCATTAACTATATTTTGTATAATATATAAAAATAGCTCTAGAAGTAGATAGAAAATAAAGTTTTTTGTTAGGACTAATACGACTATTTTGAAAAGTGTGGTTATTATTTGGAAGTAGAGGTTTGTTCTTGCTATTACATAACCCTTCTGATCTGCATTTATTAATGACCATTTATGAGCATTTAAGTATGAAATAACACTCTTTGCGACAAATAGAAAATAAACTATTGTTAGGTTATTTATAGACGCCTCATCTTTAATTAGCCCCCCTAAAAATGGGAAAAGCGCCAGACTAAATACTACTACAATCAGTGCTAGTATGCTGTATATCCTTTTATAAAGTTGCACTAATGCAATTACCTTATATTTATTATTCTCTGCTAATGGTTTATATAAGTTATAAACTATACTTATTCCAATACCACCTTCGACTAACACCATCACTGAAAAGATATTTGTTAATAACCCATTTATTCCTAAGTAATTTATATTTAAATTATCTATTAGAACTTTCCTTGAAACAAATCCTAATAAAATTATAACTATCTGAGATAAAATTCCAATTGAAATGTTTTTTAATGAATTATTTATCCTCATTTTATCTTCCTTTTTATGCCAAAGTTAAGTTAATTACACTTAATTGATATTAATTCTAATTTTCAAGTTCTATATACAGAAAATTCAGGACATCACTTTATTAATCTATAATTTTTATTAAATACTATTACTGTGTTATCTAAGGACATTTTCTATTTTTCTAATTTCGTTCAATTCTTGATTTTCTATATTACCTACTAAATTTTTTCTCAAACTTATATCATCAATTAATGACTTTACCTTTGAATAGATACCATTTTCTGAACAATTTACAATTAATCCATTAAATTCGTCCGTTATTTGCTCATAAGCTCCAACAAAGTTAGTAGTTATTATCGGCTTCCTTAAGCATTTTGCCTCTGCAAGGGTCAAACAATATCCCTCATGCCTTGAAGTTTGAACATATATATCACTTTTCAAAATATACGGGTATGGATTTTGCATTGCTCCCAGCAGTAAGAAATCATTGTGTAGGCAGTACTTCTCAATTAATGATTCGTAAAACTTACGATCATTTCCCTCTCCAATACAGTACCATCTGATATTATATCCTTCGTTTTTCAAACGAAATAAAACCTTTATAGCAATATCCTGGCCTTTTTCCATTGACAGTCTACCTACCGTTACAATTTTAACTCCATCATATTCTTCATCGAATTTTATTGGCTTTTGAGCCAACTCTTTAATCTCACTAATTGGTACAATATTCGAAAATACTTCCACTTTTTTCTCAACAGAAGGTACTACTTCAATAAGGTTTAATAATCCCTGTTTTGAAACTACTCTTATTTTTTCGAATCTAGTATAAATTTTATTATATAATTTACTATTTATTTTGTGATTTCTTACATCAAAATGCACCCAAGCTATCTTTTTCCTAGCGTTAATTTTTTCTGCAATAAAAAAATCTATTATATCAGTTGGTCCCTGATATGCTATTGCTATATCATATTCTCCACTAATCTTAGGTATATCTCTCATAATAGTTTTATAGAATAAATATCTATTATTAAAATGCTTTGAAACTAAATAAGAATAAATATATCTAATACCATCAATTATCCTTTTATTTCGAAGAAGATCATTGATAACATCGTATGGAGAATTCATTATAAGCGGCTTAATCTTGCTAAACCAACCAACTTCTTCAACCTTTATTTCCTTAGGTATAGAACTTAAAAATCCGCCTTTTTTCTCCAACAAAAGGATAGTAATATCGTAATTTTCCCTTGGTATTACAGATAATAGTGCTAATAAAGATTTTTCAACACCACCAATATTCATACTTGTTAACATAAATAACACACTTTTTTTCAAAAGCAAATCACCACTGCTTCCTACTTAATATCTTATTATGGAATAAACCGTATTGCAGTCTGTCAGTTTATTTAATTAGTAACTGACCTCTAAACTGTTTATCACTTTATTTATTTCAGCAACCAATTGCTCTGCATTGAATTCAACCACAACACCTCTATCAAAATCTTGTAACTGTTCTTTAGCTCCAGTAAAATTTGTACAAATTATAGTATTATTAAAACATTTCGCTTCCGATAAGGTAATACAATATCCTTCATGACGGGATGGCTGAACATAAATATCACATTGCTTCATTAATGTGTAGGGATTATCCAAGGCACCTAACAATATAAAATCATTACTAAGATCATACTTATTGATTAATTCTTCATATTCTTTCCTTGAATTCCCATCCCCAACACAATACCACTTGACATTTTTCCCTTCAGCTTTAATTTGTAGCATAACCTGTATTGCTAAATCTTGGCCCTTTTCCCGACTCAAACGCCCTACTGTTAATATCCTGATTCCTTCAAAATCATCTATAAATCCTTGTCCCTTTTCAGCCATTTCTTTAACTAATTTATCTGAAACTATATTTATAAATTCATCAGTCATATCAGAAAATTCAGGAAGCAAACTAACAACCTTTTCTTTCCCCTCTTTTGATACCACAAAAATCTGATTAAACATTTTGTAATACTTTCTAGCAAAATATTTATTAAAACCTATTTTTGTAATATCAAAATGAATCCACTGTAATTTTTTTTCTGCTTTAACTTTTTTAACAATAAAATAGCTTATGAAGTCCATTGGGCCTGCATAAGCTACTGCTATATCATATGTGTGCTTAATAATTTCTACATCTCTCAATAAGTATTTATATAATAAACTTGTTTCTCCTGTAATTTTACTAATCAAGTATATATATAATAAAATTAATGCTCTTATAAGATACCCTTCTTTAAGAAGACTTAGAGCTGTATTTTGTATAGGCTCATTCAAAATCTTTTTCATAATCCTATACTCCCTTAACTCTTCTACCTTTACATACTCAGGAATAGAATTTAGAAATCCTCCCTTTTTTTCTAACATTAAAAAAGTTATATCATATTTTTCCTTAGGCATTTCTGCAATCATGTTTAATAGTGCTTTTTCAGTACCACCAATGTTCATATTAATAATCATAAAGAGAACACTCTTTTTCACGATAATCACATTCTTTCTTATCCTATTAAACAATAAAATTTAGCGATTTCTTCTTTATTCCCCTTTTTCTCACATTCCAGATACTTGGTTATTCTCTCATTTAATTCATTATCTAAAATTAGCCTCATGATACCTTCAAAGACATTCTTACTATCCATATCAACAACTAAGCCGTTTTTTTCATCGATCATCTGATTAAAAACAGCATCGAACTTAGTTGTTACAACTGGAGTATTTAGGATTCGTGCTTCTGCAATTGCTAGACCAAAACCTTCAAATCTTGATGTTTGAACATAAATGTTAGCCTTTTTAATATACGGGTATGGATTTGCCTTAACTCCAAGTAATACAAATTTGTCTACTAGACCATATTCTTTAATCTTTAGTCTAATCTCTTGTTCTAAAGGACCTTTCCCTAGTGCATACCATTTAAAGTTAATTCCTTTTTCATTTAACATTTTAGCAGCGTCTAAAGCAATATCATAACCTTTTTGATAGGCTAGTCTTCCGATTGTAAGTATTCTTAATCCATTAAACCCATCGTTATAACCATCTTCAATATCTGCCATTCTATTAATTAGTTCAGGGTTATTAATATCATATATCACCTCTACTTTTTCAGAGAGATGTGGAAAAGTTTCTAAAAATATTTCTTTGGTTGACTCGGAGACAGCAACAATTTTGTTATATGAATCATAATATCCCCTTTGAAATTGTTTATCACGATTTTCTAATCGGTAGCTAACGTTTACCCAAGCAAACTTTTTCTTTGCATTGACTTTTTCTGCTACATAGAAAGTTGGAATTCCTTGTGCATAACTAATTGCAATATCATACTCTTTCTCACCATATTCAATTACTTTTGATGTTTTTTGCCAAAAAAGCCTTGCCTTTTGAGGGTTACTATATTTTTTTTTCCTTATCTCTAACGAGTAATTTAGTCTTGAAAATAGTTTTTTATACTCACCATTCTTCAATGTATATTTAATAGCCTTTACCAAATTAAGGCTTGAAAAAGTTGAATACTTAGATGGTGGCAGTATAGTAACTTCTTTAGGTACAAGATTTTCTAACAATCCCCCATGTCCAAATAGCATTAAGTCTACTGAGTAACTAGAATAGTCGAGTAACGATAATAAAGTTACTAAACTTTTTTCAGCTCCTGCACACTCAAGAGAATCTATTGCAATGAGAATTTTCTTTTTCATTTAATAGCCACCTTCCTTCACCTTTATTAAAACAACTTTTATATAACCTTTTCTTTTGGTTTAATTTTTTCTTTTAAGCTCGTAGACGATACCCCTAACGTATACGGAAAGTAAACAATTTCTACTCCTACTTGCTTAAATTTTTTTTCCATATCATTAAAAAGAGGATCACCTTTCCAGTCATCCCCAACAAACATAGCATTAAATTTTAAATTCTCCCAGGCGTCAAACTTATTCCTATGTGTTTGTGGGACTACTAAATCTACATATTTTATTCCCTCTACAATTTGCATTCTCTCACCATGTGGAATGACTGGGAGTTTGTTTTTGTACATTTGAACCAATTCATCTGTACTTACTCCAACAATTAAATATTCACAATGTTCCTTTGCTCTTTTTAATATATTTAAGTGTCCAACATGAAATAAATCAAACACCCCGGTTGTATATCCTACTTTGTATTTTTTCATCAGCTTTCCTCCATTCTTTCTCAAAACAAACTCGATATATTCTTTCCCATATCAGTGCACTCGCTTTCCCTGATTCAAATGAACCTACACTTTGTAGGAAATTTTTAACCGAATCCTTATAATTTTCATTATTAAATTGATGAATAATCACATTGAGTTCTACATTGTTAGTGGCTGCTTTAAATGGCAGTTCCAAAATGTCAAAATATAATTTTCTGTCCTGTTGGGTGTAGTCAATAATATCAGGTACATATAAGAAGCAAGGTCTATTTGTAACAGCAAAGTCAAACATTAATGAAGAATAATCAGTTATTAGTAGATCAGAAATACTTAACAACTCTTGAATATCATCATAACTTGTTACATCCAGTACTTTATCTTCGAGAAGCAATTGACTGGATTTTGCAATTAAATGTGGGTGTAGTTTTACTAAACATATCCACGCTGATCCAAACTTTTCTTCCAATGATTTTATTAATTGCTTGTAATCAATGTCGTATACTGATAAATCATTTTGCTTTCTAAAGGTTGGAGCATACAAGACTACTTGAATATCGTCGGATATATTTAAACTTTCTCTAATCTTTTTGCTTCGCTCTGAATTGTGATGAAAAAGAATATCATTTCTAGGTGTACCAATCTCAAATATTTCTCCACCATACCAAAAGGCTTTTTTAAAAATTTCGGTACTTGAATCACAACCTGATAAAAGCAGGTCACATTTCAATGAATCTTTTTTTGCCATTTTCACGTAATTTTTGGGTAAGGACTCTTCTGCATCCTTTTCAATTTGCTTTAATCTAAGGGAACTGTGCCAGGTTTGTATATAATATTGATTCTTCCTTTTTACAAAATGTTCGGTTGTGCGAAAATTAGTAATAATTATTTTTGAAGTGCACAATTCGTAAAAATATCGCAAACTCATAGTCTTTACTTTTCTAACACCTGTAATATTGACTCTACTTGGATTATTAAAAGCCCAAACTATATCAAATTCCCTCTTGAAGTCACTCTTCATGGCATACTCAGTTATGTATTTTGGATTACAACCATACTGGCTTCCATAATAACTAAATAGGAATATCTTATTTTTTTTTATAGGGAATAAATTAAATAAATTGATAAGTACCAAGGTAATATAATTTTTAAGATTTTCAGTCATGCTAACCACCCTTTATTATCTCCCTCGGCTTTATAATCATTTTCACTAACTCTTTAGACTCAGGAACAAACTTTAACATCCTTAATGCTTTCATTACTGCCAATGGAAATAGAGTTAAATAAGGTTTAATTAAGAATAACCTTAGTTGAAGATTTAGCATTTTATCCCCTTTTAGAGCTTTTAATAAAAACGGATGCTTATTCCTTATATACGTCTCTATTTGTTTTTTATGTTTACCATCTCTATCTAACTCTCTGTTTACTAATATAAGATGGTAATGAGTTAAGCTTGCTTTAAAAATTGTTACGAGAGATTCATGAAGTAAATAGGGATAATGTTTTTCAATAAATTCATGTCTTTCTTTTAGTCCCTCAAGAATATCTAAATTCCTAATCGTATACGTTGCAACAATACTATCGTTTCTCTGATAGTAATAATACATAGGTTCATGTAAAATCACATACCTCTCTACTCGTTGCATTACCTTGTGTGCCCAAAAGACATCTTCAAAGAGAACGCCTTTTTTAAATGGAAGATCTCGGACTAGTTTAGTTTTATAAAGTTTTCCCCAAGCAAAATTCTTCACAATATCATTTTTAACTAACTCTCTCATTAACTCACTATTGGAAAAAGAAATAATCTCACTATCACTATTATAGAATCGATTGTCATAAAGCATATAATCATCATAAGCGTAGTAAAATGATGTCTGTACTATGTCTGCCTGTTTTGATTTACTTGTAGTGACTAACCTTTGAATAAAATCTTTTTCTATCCAGTCATCGCTGTCTACAAAAATGACATACTCACCACTAACAATCTCCATTCCTACGTTTCTAGCATCAGACAAACCACCATTTTCTTTATGAATAGTAATAACTCTATTATCTTTCTTTTCATACTCATTAATAATCTCGCCACAATTATCTGGGGAACCATCATTAACAAGAATGACCTCTAAATCTTCATAAGATTGTTTTAAAATGCTATTTATACATCTATGAATATATTTCTCTACCTTATATATTGGAACAATTACACTTACTTTCTCCTTCATCCTACCGCCTACTTTATTTCATTTACTATTTATTTTTTGATTCCTGTAAGTTTTGCCACTTAATAAAATCAAGTAACATTTTATATTCTTGTATTTGGTCCTTTTCCACCCCTGAGTCTCTTAATTCTCTAACGAAGTCGACCCATTCACTGTCTAATTGGGGTCCTTTTACATCATTACCTGTTCCCAGCAATTCCTTTAAATCTACTTCTAGAACGGAGGCAATTTTTTCAATGACATTTATTGAGGGATTTTGATTTAAATTTCTTTCAATATTACTAAGGTATGATTTGGCTATTCCGGCTCGGTCTGCAAGTTCTGTTAAAGTAAGTCCTCTTCTTTTTCGAATTTCGTATATATTTTTCCCTATCATTATTTATACCCCGTTTATCCGTATTGTTGAACTTTATCACATCCAAGGTTAACGGATTTGATACATTCAACTACTCTTTCAAATTCATCATTAGACATATTTGATCCTGATGGAAGACACATTCCCGACTCGAATAATTGATCCGAAACACTATATGTTTCATGATGTGGATAATATTTGATCCCTCTAAATAAAGGTTGCAAATGAAGTGGCTTCCAAACAGGTCGGGCCTCTATATTCTCCATATTCATTATTTCTAAAATTCGATTCACATTTACTCCAGATTCCCTTTCATCTACAGTAATGGCTGTTAACCAACGATTAGACATAGTGTCCTTTAATTCAGGCATAAAATAAATTCCAGGTAGCGTACCTAGCTCTTGCTGATATTTAGAAAATACTCTTCTTCTGGCTTGTACTCGATCATCTAGTACCTCTAATTGCCCTCTACCTATACCTGCTAATATATTACTCATTCGATAGTTATAACCCATAGCACTATGTTGGTAATGCGGAGCAAGATCTCTAGCCTGTGTTGCTAAGAATCTTGCTCGACTTAACGCTTCGAGATCATCCGAAACTAACATACCACCGCCTGAAGTGGTAATGATCTTGTTGCCATTAAATGAGTAAATACCGAACTTACCAAACGTCCCACTGGGTCTTCCTTTATAGGTTGCTCCTAGTGATTCCGCAGCATCTTCAATTATAGGGACATCGTATTTTTCACAAATGGCTACTAATTCATCCATTTTGGCACTTTGACCATAAAGGTTAACGACAATTACCGCCTTGGGCATTTTTCCTTCAAGCTTGGCGTCTCTAAATGCTCGTTCAAGTGCAATCGGAGACATATTCCAAGTATCTGGTTCTGAGTCAATAAATACTGGTTCTGCACCTTGATAAAGAATTGGATTGGCACTTGCCACAAACGTAAGAGTGGAACAAAACACGAGATCTCCTTTACACACATTTAATAAAGAAAGAGCCAAATGTATGGCAGCTGTACCTGAACTAACAGCCACCGCTCCACTGGTTCCAACGTATTCGGCAAGTTCTTTTTCAAAGGCATCTACATTTGGTCCTAAAGGGGCAATCCAGTTCGTATCTATTGCCTCCTGAATATACTTCGCTTCATTTCCAGAAAGATGAGGAGGTGATAGGAAAACTCGACTTTTCTTTACTGAAGGAATCATTTATACACCCTCTATCAGTTGTAGTTTTATTACTTTTGCAGGGACACCAACAGCTGTACTAGATGGAGGTATTGATTTTATCACTGTTGCACCAGCACCGATGGTGGACCACTCCCCAATTTCTATGTTGGGGATTACTGAAGCTCCAGCACCAATATGAACTCCCTCTTCAACTTTTACTGCACCAGTTAAGGTGGCATGTGGAGATATGTGAACATAATTTGAAATATGATTATCGTGCTCAATGATTGCAGATGTATTTATAATTGTATGTTTACCAATATACGAATCTGCATTTATTACTGATTGAGGCATAACGACTGTCCCCACACCAATGGTTACACTAGGACTAATCCATGCTGTCGGATGAATGAGTGTTGCATAACATTCATCTTGGACACTTAATCTATTAACAATATCCTTTCGAATCCTGTTATTCCCAATGGCGATAATAAACTTTATATCTGGATGAATTCGTAGAAGCTGGTTTGCCGAATCGATTGGACCCATATAAATAGCATCTTTAAAAGTTAGACTTGTGTATCTATCATCCAAAAAGGCTATAATTTGATTTTTTTCATTTAACCGAATCAAATCCAGAATGACCTTGCTATGTCCTCCCGCTCCAACAACTGCTAGTTTCATCCATGTCCTCCTTCAACTGTTTTTGTTCCCTTAAAGGGTTCTACCGTTGCGACTCCTCTTTGAGTAATCCCTTCGGTTTTAATTACCTTTTTAATGGTAATCAATAATATTTTTAGGTCCAGCCATAACGAACGGTTGTTCACGTACCAAACATCAAGCTTAAACTTATCTTCCCAACTAATTGCATTCCTACCATTTACTTGGGCCCAACCTGTTATACCTGGGCGAACTAAATGGCGTTTGGCCTGTTCTTCTGTGTATAACGGTAAGTATTCCATTAATAAGGGCCTTGGACCAACAAGGCTTATGTCTCCTTTAATTACATTCAGTAACTGCGGTAATTCATCCAGGCTGTACCTTCTTAAGGTCGCTCCAAAAGGAGTTAGGCGAATACGGTCAGAAAATAAATTACCCATGCTGTCTGTCGCATCAGTCATTGTTCGAAACTTATAGAGATAAAATGGTTTACCCTCTAAACCAGGGCGTTGTTGCTTAAAAAGAATAGGTGACCCTAGCTTTATTCTTACTAAGAGGGCAACAACCAGCATGACTGGTAAAAGTAAAATAAATATCATTACTCCATAAATGAGATCAAGACATCTTTTCACGTTTCCTACTCCCTAGGAAAGAATCTGCTTTTTAGATTCTAAAAGTTCATTCAGTCTTTGCTGAATCTCCATAATCATGTCATTCACTTGAATATCTGATTCCTGTCCTTTTGAATAAACTTCTACTAACAATTCCTTAAACTTTTGTTGCTGCATTCCCATTGTTTTTTCCTCACTTTATAGACTCTTTAATTTTTTCTCCAAATAAAAAATCCTCACTTTTGCCTTTAAAGTGAGGATTTTCTTCATACCCATTTGGATGACTTTGTTGCCATCTCCAAGCATCTATACACATGTCTTCTATCCCTTTTTCTGCCTGCCATTTAAGTTCATTTTTTGCTTTGGTTGGATCGGCAAAACATGCTGCCACGTCACCTGTTCTAGGTTCCACAATTCTATAAGGAACTTGAACTTCTGAAGCATTTTCAAAAGCTTGAATCATTTCAATAACACTGTAGCCATTGCCTGTTCCAAGATTGTATGCATCGATACCGTTTCTTTCTTTAACCCTTTCCACTGCTTTTAAGTGACCTTTCGCCAGGTCAACAACGTGGATATAATCTCTTACTCCTGTTCCATCTTTAGTTGGATAGTTGTTTCCAAAAACACTTAACTCCTTCAACTTTCCGACTGCCACTTGAGTTATAAAAGGCATTAAGTTATTCGGAATACCATTAGGATCTTCGCCAATTAGTCCGCTTTCGTGAGCTCCAATCGGATTAAAGTATCTTAATAAAGCGATGCTCCAGCTTTTATTAGATTCGTATAAGTCCCTTAGAATCTCTTCGATCATAAGCTTGGTTCGACCATAAGGATTCATAGCCCACAAACTAGCATTTTCTTTAATTGGTACACTTTCAGGAATACCATAAACAGTAGCAGATGAGCTAAAAACGAGTTTCTTAACACCGTATTTCTCCATCACTTTACACAGAATCACTGTGCTTGTGATATTGTTGTGATAGTACGAGAGTGGAACATTTACTGATTCTCCAACTGCTTTTAGACCCGCGAAGTGGATAACTGCCTCAATTTCGTTTTCAACAAATACTTTATCGACCGCTTTCTCGTCTAGTAGGTCAATATAATAAACTTTGAAGTCTTTCCCTGTAATTTCCTCTATTCTCTTCAAAGATTCTAGCTTGCTATTTATGAAGTTATCTACAATTACGATTTCATTTCCTTCATTTAATAGTTCCACGCAGGTATGACTCCCGATGTAGCCCGCTCCACCTGTAACAAGTATAGACAAATTTCTTCCCTCCCTTTTGTACTATTATGAATCGATTAATTGATATAGCTTTTCTATTTCATTCTCATTTCCGTAGCTAGTATTTTTTATATTATTAATAATGTTATTTTTATACTGTTCATCATCAATAAACCTTTTAATTCCCTTTACAATTCCTTCGACATTTGAATCCACAATAATTGCGTCATACCCATCTTTTGCCTGGCTTTTTGCAGTAGGGAAGTTGGTTATTAGTACAGGCTTTTCTAAAATTTGAGCTTCTCTTATCGTTACGGCTTTCCCCTCATATCTCGAAGGTTGAACATATATATCTGCAGTTTTAATGTATGGGTAAGGATTCACTTTCTTTCCAAGTAAAAAGAAGTGTTCTTGTAATTCTAAATCATAAATAAGCCTAGATAGCTCTTCTTCTAATGGCCCATATCCAATAACATACCACTTAATTGAATACCCTAGGTTAACTAGCTTTTTACAAGCTCTGATTGCTCGGTCGATCCCTTTAGCATGGGAAAGTCTACCCACAGTAACAAGAATAGTATGATCTGTATTACTCTCTATTTCTATTGGCATCTCAAAATTTGCTTGTTCTCTTACCATTTCTGCAGAGAGTATGTTTTCTATTACTGTTGTTTTTTCCTTTAGGGTTGGAAAGGCCTGGAGAAAGGTTGAGGAACATTCTTCAGATACAGCTACCACTTTATCTAATTTATTCCACATTCGACTTTCAGCTTTTTTGTTGAGGTAGATATTCGAATAATCCGTATGTACCCACCCGATTTTTTTTCGAGCATTCACCTTCTCTCCAATAAAATGATGTGGCCACAGGAAACCTATGGCCACATCATATTCTTTATGTAATTTTGGTAAGAAAGGGGTTACCATTTCCCAACCATATTGAATGTTTAAGTAACCTGGTTCTTCAATGCCTTTTACTTTCCCTTGCAGTTCACTTAGAGTCTTTCCCAGTAGTCTTGTAAAACCTATTTGATAGTACCCTTCCTTTATTATCTCCTTAATAGATTTTCTAAAAGTAGTATACTGAGGAATCTCATTTAGTAAATTTGGTCCTTCAGGAAGAAATGAAAAGAATTCTCCTTCGTGTTTGAATAGTAACAGGTCAATTTCATACTTTGTATAATCGAGGTGCTGTAACAAACCTATTAAACTTCTTTCAACCCCCCCGATTGCTAAATCAAAAGAAGAAATTAATATTTTTTTCTTCATTATTATTACCTCATCATTTGACATTAAGCTTGTAAACCATATAGGTTCATCCATTCGTTCACATTATCATCTATATGGAATCCTTTATAACGTATTTGTTTTTCTACTTCTTTTGGATTAATTGCCTTTGAAGAGGATTGACTCAGGATGGCTTCTTTCCATTGTTCCTCTGTATTATCAATTGATATAAATCCTACTAAACCTAATCCTAAATCTACTGTTTTGGGAACAGCTGTTGATGCCAAACATGGAGTTCCAGCACTTTGGGCCTCTAACATTACGATTCCAAAACCCTCAAATATAGAAGGAAATAAAAAGATATCAAAGGATTTCATTAATCTCGAAATATCCTCCCGTACACCTATGAACTTCACATGATCCATTAAATCCATTGCTCTAGCTTCTAGCTCAATAGTTTCTCTTAAAGGACCATCTCCCACAAATATGGCTACATAATTTGAATCTTTTTCTACAACCTTTTTTAATACTTTTAATATAAATTTTTGATTCTTAGACTCGGAAAATTTCCCTACATGACCTAATAGTTTAACTTTAGGTGATAAGTCAAACTCTTCTATCACACTTGATCTAATATCATTGCCCATATTCATATAACCAGATATATCAATACTATTTTTTAATATCTTTACTTTATTATATTCAATGGACTTTTTTCCAAATAAAAAAGCAGCCGCTTCTTCACTGCAGCTGCATAATTTTGTTGCATTCCACTTAATTAATCCCTGTAAAGCCTTAAAGATTAGCCCATTTATTGGTCCATTATTTTTCAACCAGTTCGTACTATGAGAGTGACAAATTCGATTTTGCACTCCGGACAGCCTAGCAGCAAGGGCTGGAAAGCCACATTGGAAATCTGTATGGACATGAACCACTTCATATGTCGTTGAAGAGATAATTTTAACTAAGTTATTTGTATACTTGAAAGGTCCAACCGAACCTAGACTTTCAGTTTTAAATATCCGTCCTCCAAGTAATTTTATCTCAACGTCATAATCGTCGACCTTTTCACTATGTGTGACAAAATCAAACTGAACTTTTGACCGGTCAATATTTCTATATATGTTCATAATTAGAGTTTCTGCTCCACCTCTGTCCATCGCACTTACAATGTGTAAAATCCTTTTCACTTTTTGACCACCTTTTTAAATAAAAGCATCTAGAATGTCACTTTTATATATTACATTTAAACTAACAACATTTTCATAAAAGTAATATATGAGGTAACAGACTACTAAAGAAAAATAGATAAATCTCTGGGATCGATTTTTAAAAAGTTTCACAATCCAAGATATAAGTATTAACTGATAAAGGCTAAAATAAATTGAGAATCTAGCAAATATCCAATTTTGAGTAGAGATCAGCATAAATGCAAATCCTAATAGTGCCATGTTAACAATAAAGTCACTACTTGGATTAATTTCCCTGAAGCGATCTTTCCCTAAAAAAGCAATTACTAATGGTACCGCATCAACTGCTACCCTAATAATATTTGCTCCGCCTTCATTAAAATTGGAGTAATGCCCATACTGTGTCTCTTCAATTGCAGAAAATAAAATTGAAGAGAACTGATCAAACCCTATTACAATTATGACGGAAGAAAAAAGTAAAATTATCGTCGCTTTCGACCAAGCCTTGTAACGAACGATAAAATAAATTGGGATTAATACTAGAGCACTTTGGTGAAAGGTCGATGCGAATATCGCAATTAATATATAAGCAATCCAGTTTCCATTAATTAAAAACCTTGTTGCCCCAAACACTATCGCAGCAGCCAGGACTTGCCTTATGCCATTCATAGACACTAAAAACAATCCACCTGTAATATAAACAAACAAACTTAACTCAAACAATCTTGAATACTTATACAGAACAGAAACAATTAATATGTTGGTAATAAGTGCACTCGTTAAAATCATTGCTTGTGAGTCACTAAAGTATATCTTTAGAAACATCTGAAGAATGCCAAAACCAATATCTTTTTGAGAAGTAATATACTCCCAAGAAAATTCGTTAGTATCATATATGTGTTTATAGAAGTAAGTATCTCCTATGTTTGATCTAAGTCCTGAAATTAAAACTAAGGATACTAATGCACCTAATACTAGTAATTTGTTAGGACGCATGTGAGAAGAATATTCTGTGTCTAGAACTGGTCTTGCAAAATATCTTGCACCTAGGGCAAATACAAACACTACAAAAAGATTAATCCATAGTAATGTCATAAAGTTTTCCTTTTATATAAATTGTATAAATACGTTTATGCTGCTCTTGTTTTAGATGTAATATAAATAAATAGAAAAAAGCCAAATGGAATTGCTAAAACTGTTAAGAACTTTTCAGGACTCTCCTTTATAAAAAAAACATTTTTAGTTAGGAGACTGCTTGAAACATAATGTATGGCTTGCCTAAACTTAAATGAACCCCCTGCAAAAGGGAGTTTCATTAATTCTTTTCTATAGAAGGCAAATCCTCTAGGATTTTTCCGATACTGTCTTAACATATTTAAAGAGGAACCATCTGGTAAATATTCTACACAACAAATCGTTTCATTCATTAATAACATTTCAAACTGTTTATCTAGCATATAGTATTTGTAAGCTAATCCTACATATCTTTCATTCTGATACACAGGGTATGGATATTTTTTGGTTAAAACTGTACGATATACCAGTTTCTTATCTCCGCTAACTCCATGTTTATAATACAAATCAAATAGGGTCGAGTGTCCTATGTGTTCTGGAAGCTTTGTTCCAATAACTTTATTTTGGGTATCCGTGTCAAGCCCGATTAGTCCACTTACCTGGTCATTACCATGCTCTCTCCAAAATCTAGTGATTTTTTCAACAGCATCATCTGGCATATAATCATCGGAATCAATACAAACATTTAGTTCCGTGTTTATTAATTCGTAGGCCTTATTATGTGCACCATGCATCCCTTGATTCTCTTGCCATACGTATTGTATTTCAACTAGATTTTCTTTTAACCATTTTTCCACTAGTTCTTTTGTGTGATCTGTTGAACCATCATCGATGATTAACCAGATAAAGTCCTTACATGTTTGTCTAACTAAACTTCGATAGCAATTCTCTAGGCAATAAGCTCGGTTATAAGTAGGTGTGAATACCGTTAATATTTTCTCCATATTCTCACCCCGTTTGATTTAAATATATACTTTGTATCTTTTTTGCCGTTGAGGAAATATCGTATCCTTGTTCTAGAAGTTGTTTCCTTACATCCAACCGTGTATTTTTCGAAACACTTTTTAGTTGATCAACCCAAGCTTTGGTAGAGGTTAAAGGAAAAAAATTTACTAATTCCATGCCTAAATCAACCTCTGTTGATACCCCCTCTGAAATTAGACAAGTTAACCCCGATCCTTGAGCTTCAATTAATGAAACCGGCAGTCCCTCATGTAATGAAGGGAAAATAAAAACATCCATTGCTTGCAGTAAATGATCAATATCATTACGAATACCCAAAAATTTAACATTATCTTTTAGATTTAGTCTATGTACCTTATTTTCTATATCTTTACGCAAAGGTCCATCTCCAACTAAGATTAATGTACTATTTGGATTGAATTTTAGGTAATTAGCAAAAACATCAATTAAGAAAGAATGATTTTTTTGTTTAGCAAATCTCCCTACATGTCCTAATACCATTGTGCTTTCATCTAGATTTAGCTCATTTCTTATTTTATTTCTTTTATCTATTGAAAACTCGAACCTTTCACTTTCAATTCCATTTTTAATGATTGTCGCTTTTTTCTCAAAAAGCCACTTGGCAGCAAGATTTGAACAAGCTAGTCTTAGTGTTGAATTTGACTCTATAAGCTTTCCAGAAAACCACTTATACGTTCTTGTAACAATATTCCCTTCACTTCTTGTATTATGACTATGGGCAATTCTAACAGGTACCCCAGCTTTTTTAGCCGCTCTTAGAACGAACCCACTCATTTTATCTAAATGGGAATGCACGATATCGTATTCCTGATGCTCTAAGAAAAATTCATCTAACCCTTTTACATATTGAAAATGACCTACATCAGTAATATAAGGAATACGATAAATCCTGCCTCCCATTTTTTTAATTTCCATATCAAAAACACCCGGCTTGCATGTAAGAAAGTCAAATTGCACTTTTTTCCGGTCAATATTACGGTATAGGTTCATGATAAGTGTCTCCGCCCCTCCACGGTTCATATTGACCACTACATGCAACACTCTTAATGGACTGCCCACTTTACTTCCTCCATATCGTTTATTACTTTTACATATAGTACTTTCTTTTCTTCTAACACACGATTTAAACTGAATGTATCTAATATGATTTTCCTACTTTGTTCGCCCATTTCCTTTTGTAATTCCTGACTTTTTGCTAACTGAATCATTCTCTCAGCCATTTTTACTGGTTCATCAGATACAATCCATCCATTACGATTTTGTTTAATTAACTCGCAATGTCCCCTGTTTTGAACAGCAATAATTGGTAGGCCACATGCCATTGCTTCCATAATATTTACTGGGAGTCCTTCTCTTTTACTTGAAGCCACAACGATGTCACTTATTTTTAACAATGATTCAATATCCTTTCGAAAACCTAGGAATTCAACCATGTGTTCAACCCCTAGCAACTTGGCAAACTTTTTGCATTCCTCGAGTAATACACCCTCACCAGCTAAAAGTAGCTTTGTCTTAGGAATACTTTCTTTAGCAATTGAAAGTGCCTCAATTAATAACTGTTGATTCTTATTCACATTAAACTCGGCTGCATAAAACATTAAAAAAGCATCGTTGTCAAAACGATACTCTGCTCTTAATACTTCTTTATGAAATTCTAATACGGGTGAGTATCGTTCAGTATCAACACCTACTCCGTGAATATGTTCAATTTGCTTAGCTCCAAACTGGTGAGTTTTAGCCAGGTTGTAGTCCTCTTCATTAATTGTAATTAAACAGTCTGTAAAATATGAGAGTATTCTTTCAAAAGGATAATACACTATCCAGTTTGGTAGGGGAGCCCCTTTACAAAAGTGGAAGCCATGTGCTGTGTAGATCACTTTCGTACCTTTCTTTCTTGTAAATCTTGCAGCTAATCTAGCAATCACTCCACCCATTGGTGTGTGACAGTGTATTAGTTGATAGTCATTTTGATTAATAATATCTTTTAGCTGTTTGTATGCTTCAATGTTTTTTCTATGAATAGGTGACCGCTGTATAGGCAAATTGAACTTTTTATCAACATATGGAAGTTCCATGTTTCCAGATGCAGCTACGTGAACATCCCATCCCTGTTCCTTAAACCACTTTAAATAAGGTAGGTGAAAGGCACTAAAATGATAATCGACGGTCGCACAGAACAACACTTTTCTTTTCATAGCGCACCTACTTTATAAATTGTCTATCCAGCACCGCTGATAGATAGTTTAATAGATCCGTTCGTAACTCCTCTTTTTGAAGAGCAAATTCAATTGTAGTTTGAATAAAGCCCATCTTTTCCCCCACATCATGTCGAGTTCCTTCAAAATCATACGCATATACTGCTTCATACTTATTTAACCCAGCGATAGCATCAGTCAACTGAATTTCTCCACCTGCTCCAGGTCCTTGCTCTCCTAAAATATCAAATATTCTTGGATTTAAGATGTAGCGGCCCATAATGGCTAGATTTGAAGGAGCCTCTTCCATTTTAGGCTTTTCTACTAGGTTATTTACACTAAAGAATCGTTCACCAATTTCATTACCGTTAACAATACCGTAACGTGAAACCTCTTCCATCGGGACCTTTTGTACACCTAGAACGGATGCTTGATATCTTTCATATTGATCAATTAACTGCTTTAAACATGGTTTTTCTGCTTGAACAATATCATCCCCCAGGAGGACAGCAAAGGGTTCATTCCCAATAAATTTCCTTGCACACCAGATGGCATGACCTAATCCCTTAGGTTCCTTTTGACGTATATAATGAATATCTGCCATTTGAGACGACTTTTGTACTTCACTTAGTAGTTCAAACTTTCCTTTTTCAATCAGATTTTGTTCTAATTCAAAAGAGTTATCAAAGTGATCCTCAATCGCACGTTTTCCTTTTCCCGTTACGATAATGATATCCTCGATTCCTGAAGCCACTGCTTCTTCAATAATGTATTGAATCGTTGGTTTATCTACAATTGGTAGCATTTCCTTAGGCATTGCCTTTGTAGCTGGAAGGAATCGAGTTCCTAGTCCTGCTGCCGGAATAATCGCCTTTTTTACTTTTTTCATTTGTTTCTCCTTTCTTACCCTGATATGGATACAACAGTCGCTTTCTTTCTCTTTACCTTATTATTCGCAAGATTAACTAACGCATCTTTTAGCACTTCTCTCTCCATGGTATGGAAAGTTTGAATGATATTATCTATATCCTCTAGAAAAAGCTTAGCCGGCTTTCCTATATATATATTTGGAAATACTTGTTTTTCCTGTACTTCATCATCCTTAAGTAATTCCTCAAAAAGCTTTTCTCCGGGCCGGATCCCTGTAAATTCAATTCCTATTTCTTCTATTGTATATCCAGATAGCTTGATTAAATTCTTTGCCAAGTCTACAATTTTCACCGGTTCACCCATATCCAACACGAAAATTTCTCCTCCACGAGCTAAAGCTCCTGCTTGAATAACTAGTCGTGAGGCTTCTGGAATCGTCATGAAATAACGAATCATTTCAGGGTGGGTTACGGTAACCGGCCCACCCTTAGCAATCTGCTTTTTGAATAACGGAATCACACTTCCACGACTTCCGAGTACATTCCCAAAACGAACAGCAACAAATTTTGTCTTACTTTTTTGATCCATGTTTTGAACGATCATTTCAGCAAGTCTTTTCGTTGCTCCCATGACGCTTGTTGGGTTTACAGCTTTATCAGTAGAAACCATAACAAATGTTTCGACACCATGCCAACTTGCCGCTTCTGCTACATTCCTAGTTCCAATAATATTATTTTTGACTGCCTCTTCTGGGTTTCTTTCCATTAAAGGTACATGCTTATGGGCTGCTGCATGGTATACCACAGCTGGATGGTGAGTTCCCATGACATCCATCATTTTTTTAGCATCCTGCAAATCAGCAATTTCTGTTACAATCTCAATTGGTAAATGTCCAAACTTCTCTTTCAGCTCTTGTTCAATGGAATAGATACTATTTTCACCATGTCCGAGTAAAACAAGTTTTTCAGGTGAAAACATAGAGATCTGTCTACATAGTTCTGATCCAATAGAACCACCTGCCCCAGTTACTAACACGACTCGGTTAGTTACATATTCCGAGATACGGTCCATATCAAGAACGACTTGACTTCGACCAAGTAAGTCCTCTACCTCAACATCTCTTATTCCGCTAACAGCCACTCTTCCAGTAACAATGTCCTCTAACATCGGAAGGATTTGAGTTTTCGCTTTGGTTTTGGCACATTCTTGAAAAATAATGTTCAGTTCTTTTCTTCCTAAAGAAGGAATGGCAATAATAATGTTATCAATATTTAATGAGTCTACTGTTTTAGTAATTTGATTTATACTTCCCAATACTGGTATACCTAGAATGTCTAGTTGATGTTTATTGTGATCATCATCAATAAATGCAACTGGATTTAAAAATGAATCACTACTTCTTAATAACTGTCTTGCAACCATCATTCCAGCAGAGCCAGCACCAATAATTAATGTTCTCTTTTTTTTCTCATTGGACTTTAAATAGTTATCACGATAAATTCTCCAACAGAATCTTGAGCCACCAATCATCGACATATGAAGAAGCCAGGTAACCGCTAATAACCGAAAATAAATTTCTCCAAGCATAATCTGTTGAGTTATTGCGGCTGTTACAATTGATAATGTTACCACTTTACAAATGATGATCATTTCCCCAACACTTGCATATTCCCACGCTTTCTTATACACATGTAAAAGCAAGGAATAGATATGATGGCTTAGTACTATAGCTAATGAGCTTAATACAATTGGAGATGTAATAACACCAGTACTTGCATTCGTAAGAAAAAAGCCAAAGAAAATAGCCGTTAACACAATGAAAGAATCAATTAATATAAATAATGACACTCGTTTCTTATAAGACAATTTTCAACCCCCCAATTCGTCTTAATTGCTTAATCTAAAGTCACATTTCTCCGTTGAATCGCATAATCAATGATTTTTTTAATCTCTTCTAACTGTTCACGTGTAGCTTCTTGTTTTATGTACCTTACCGTCTTTTTTATTGTCTTCGGAAACTTATCAATATTCCCCATCACTAATCGAACTCCTTAGGAAAAAAATAAAAAACTTAACTATAAGTTTTCTTTGAAAAACGTATAGTTAAGTTTTTTATTAAATAAAGGGGCATCTAACCCCACCTCACATCACACTATCGACGACACGCGTCTAAGGTATTTCACCCACAGCATAACCGAGTGCCTCCGTTGATATAGGTAAGGAGACATCACCTTTAAATATTTATTACGAACGATAAATTCTTAATCAAGAACACTTAATTTTAAAAAAGAGCTTAACTAACTTGGTTAACAATAATTCCAACCAAGGGTGCTTTTGCAAATTCTAGGACTTTCTTTGATTCTTGTGCTGCTTCCATCTTTGTCTTTGACTTCTGAACAACCAGAATTACACCATCGCAAAGATTTGCAAGAACCTTTGTGTCTGTGACCTCAAGCACAGAAGGCGAATCGATAAGGATAAGATCATATAGAGGTTTAATATGTGATAGTAACTCTTTCATTTTCTTCGATTCGAGTAATTCTGCTGGATCAAGGGGAATAGCTCCACTCGTTAATATATCTAAATTGTTAATATTACATCTGGTCACCGCTTCACAGAAGGGAGTCTTTTCGTTAAGGACATCTGTTAACCCAACCACATTACTCACTTTAAAAAGATGATGAATACTTGGATTTCTTAAGTTTCCATCAATTAATAGTACTTTTTCTCTTTGCTGAGCTACTGATATGGCAGTATTGGCAATGATTGTTGACTTCCCTTCCCAACGTCCAGGAGAACTAACAACAAGTAAATTGTTTTTCTCATCTTGATTCAAAAAGTGAATATTGGTTCGTATCGTTCGAAATTGTTCCGAGATGATTGATTCTGGGTTCGAATACGTAATTAAGTTTCTTCTTTTCATATTTTTTAACTGTTTACGTCTCCTAAAAACCAATAGAATCACCTCGTTCAATTACATTTGTTTTTTTTGTCTTATTAATATTTTTTTTTGACATTATAGAAACACTTCCCAAGATAGGAACTTCTAGTATATGCTCAACATCTTGTTCTGTTCGAATGGAGTCATCTAGTGAATCAATTAAAAATATTAAGCCAATCCCTATTACTATCCCACCAAAAATCGCTGCCATAATAATTTTATTTTGATTGCTTTCATTGATTGGAGCATGATTGATCTGAGCATCCGATAAAACTCTCACATCATCAAACCCCATTATCTTAGGAATTTCTTCTATAAAGATTTTGGCAGTAGTGTTTGCAATATCAGCTGCTCGTTCAGCTTCTATGTCTATGACACTTATTTTTACTACTTGTGTATCATCAATACTTCCAACTTGGATACTTTCTGCTAAAGAATCTGTTGTTCTGTCTAGTCCAAGTTGCTCTATCACCTTTTCTAATACAGTTTTATCCTTAATAATGACCTCAAGTGTCTTCCTTTGACCAGCATCTGCATTAATAATAATGTTGGTCGAAGAACTATAAAGAAGAGTTGTTTGATTGATTGAACTGTAAAAATAACCAAAAATTGCTGCAAGTAACGTTATAATGATCCCGATCCAAGCACGCTTTTTTAAAACACCAAGTATTTCTTTTAGATTTATTTCCTTAGCTATACGTTGATCTGTTTGGAAGCGTCCCATACATACCACCTTGTTCTCTTATATTTAGTTCTGAATAAAGAACGTAAATGGCAAAAAAATAGATCTCCATCGCGAAATCTCCAATTCATCACTAATATTCTTTATATATAATATATTAGTTCTTTAAAAAGAACAAGTCAATAACTTTATTAACTTTTCAATACTTAAATATACCTATAGAGTGGCTTCTAATTGTTTTCCAAGTAGATGACTAAACAAACCTTTTCTGTCATTAGCTAATTGATTAAATTTTCCAGTTTGTATAATCTTTCCTTGTTCCAAAACTATTACTTGATCAGCATTTCTAATGGTTGATAAACGATGTGCAATGACAATGATAGTCATCTTTCCTTTTAGTCTTTCAAGTGACTCCTGTATTTTCCTTTCATTTTCCGTATCTAATGCGCTTGTAGCTTCATCAAGAACAAGAATGGCTGGCTTACGTAATATTGCTCTTGCCATTACAACTCTTTGTCTTTCACCACCTGAAAGTCGAATACCACGATCACCAATGACTGTATCTAATCCCTGTGGCAAACTTTTAACAAAGTCCGCAGAAGCAAACTTAATGGCTTCCCACAACTCTTCCTCACTTGCCTCCGGACTTGATAATAACAAGTTTTCTCTAATTGTCGTATTAAAAAGAAAAGGGTCCTGTGGAACATAACTAATTGATTGCCTTAAAGCTAAAACATTAGCCTTTGTTAGGGGCTCATCGTCAATTCTTACTTCTCCTTTTTCAGGTTGATTTAATCCCATGACTAAATCTATTAAGGTACTCTTTCCAGCACCAGATGGACCAACAATAGCCGTCATGCAATTAGCTTTAAAATAGGTATTTACTCTATTTAAAGCGAAGGTACTTTCCTCTTCGTTATAACGAAAGAAGATATCTTTACACTCAATTCCACTCTTAATCTGTATCCTTTTTATATTATTGTTTTCAAGGTCATTAAATTCTTTTGCAAGACGTGATTCATTTCGAAGGTTTATTACGGCCTTTAGTGCAGGAACAATAATTGCAATTTGCTCAAGACTTGATTGGATACCAGTTACACGTGGCCACAACCTAGAAAAAATAACTAAAATAATCATTAATTGTGCCGCTTGTGCTTCAAAAAGCTGCACAGAAAAGAACGTAAAAACAGCAATTAACACTACAGAAGTAATTTTATAATAAAATTGTGAAGAAGTTTTTAAGGTGATATACTCCATCTGCTCCACATACATTTTTTGCGTGATTGAGCGAAACCAATTCATTCTTGATTGTTCAAGATAGTTACTTTTTATTTCTTTCATTCCGTTAAAATTATCTGTAATACCCGCCAGAAAGTTCTTTCCATTTTCAGAAGTTTTACTACCTAGTGCAGTGGATTTTTTAATAAATCCTCTTGAAAAGATCGTTAGAACAAAACCGCTTATTATAACAAATGCAGTAATTTCAGGTGATAAAAAGAGAGCAATTCCTATTTGAATCATAGAGAAAATGATAGCTGTTATAAACTGCAAAAATACATTGGTTCCTGTACTTACTCGTGCTAATTCTGCTGTGATTGTATTAATTAAGTCTGTTTTTCTTTTTTTGATATAAAAATCCCAATTCGCCAGTAACAAATCTTGATATACTTCTAGTCTTAAGTGCTTTGCAAATCCATGCTGAATTTTCACGTTCTTAACTGTTACATATCTCTGAATTAAGTTTAAAATAATATTTACAAGCACGAATAAACTCAGAATCATAATTAACCTTATATCTTCTGGAAGCTCATTGAAAGAATTAAATAGGTTTGATATCGGTATTCCTTGATTATTTATGTTTATTAATCCACTGTAACTAATCAATGGTACTATTAATAACAATCCTAAACCATCTAATAAGCTAACTAATACCATACCAAAGAGATTAAAATAAAGTTTATTTCCAACATATGAGTATAACTGCTTATAAAAGTATAAGACCTGTTTCATTTTAAATCCCCCTAGGATAAAACATGTTTACTCTTTCTTTTCCATAACAATAAAAATGGTCTAAGAGGAAAGTACAGAAAATGCAATTTTTTTGGTAACGGCAATATTTCGGCATCAGTGTAAAATGGGTGTAGGATACTTAGTAAGTGAAGTACTTTTTGCTGTGTAGACATTAACGAGAATAAATGTCTTGCGTGAAACTTTGAAATCCCTATCGGTAATGGTTCGTTATGTAAACTCACCATCCGCTCTAGATAAAACACTGCATCTTGTGCCAATTGTATCGACTGTCTCTTAGATGTTAATTCTTTTACTTCATTAGGGATCTCTGTATTAAAAAGGGAATTTGAAAGGATTAGTGATTGTCCGGCAAGTTTTGCCGATTGAAAACTATGAAGGTTTTTATTAATTCCTCCCCAATCCAATTCTTTATCTAGTATTTTGTGGATGTCCATAAGCCATCGTAACCTAGACCAACCATGACGTGCACCATGAGTGACTAAAAAATAGAATAAATCTTCCACACCTAAGTAATGTATCGGTTTATCCTTTAATACAAATTGTCTGCTACGTTTCCATAAATCCTCAAACATTGGTTCTTTACTTGGGGCTGGATTTAGTCTCCAATGTATTTCCACTTTTGTTCCTTTCTCTCTGTGAAAATATGTAAAATGATGGTGTCTCCATTTCCAATCACCTAATAAAGTTTTTATATATTCATCCTTCTTGTACCCTAGTTGTATAAGTAGGTTGTCAACTGCTTGGAGGTCACGAAAAGGTACCAGTACATCTAAATCCCCACAGGTTCTACTTGATAGATCTTCATAAAGGTCTTTTGCAAGGAGAGGACCTTTTAAAAAAAGTGCAGATATTTCATTACTTTGTAATACTATATTAAGTTCTTCCATTTCACCAAAGAGAGATAGCATACGAAAAGTGTTTTTTTCATAGGAACTTTTTAGTTGTTGAATAACACTTGAAGGAATCCACTGATTCTTTTCTTTGTGTATTTTTTTATAAAGAATTGGATAGAGGCGATGATGAAAAGCAAGTTGTAAAAAGTGATTCCAATCAATGTCAATATTTTTGTATCTATTTGTTGTATCTACGTTATTGTTTAGGAGATCTAAGAGTAAGTTTAATTCTATTGGTAATGTCGATAAGTTAAGTCCCTTTAAGTTTCTCATTTCTTTCCCCTTTTTCACTTCCAGTTCTCTTAGCAAACATACTTACGACTGTAAATCTCTTCATCTCTTCAACCCCCGAAATATACAAGGGACCACTTCGTAACCAAGCATGTGCAATAAGTTTGCCATCATTTTCTCTTGCAGTACCAAGATAAAGTGTACTATCAATATCTCTTCTCTCAAGCATCTTCATTCCTGCGATTGCCTTTACCAGACATTGACTCTCCCAAAACGTATACTTACTCATAATATGAATGGCACTAGAGATATTTTTAATCATTTGTTTTTCATCTTCAATAAAGTCATAGGAAGTTTCCGACATTTGTTCCCCTAAAATTGGAGCAATATCAGAGAAACGCTTCATCTTAAGAAATCTTGCCCAACCTAAAAGAATGAATGCCTCGAGAAACAACAACTGTGTAATTAAACCCAACCGAAAAAAAGTACTACATTTAGAAATTATTCTCATACTAATAGACCTCTGCTCCTAAAGTAACTTAGGTCAATTCAATTAACTCTTCTTTTAATAAATGATTCAAAAATTGAATAGCTTGTGTTTCACAATCGACCCTTTCAACCTGATAGATTTCGATCAGTTTTTCAATTAACTCATTTACTTCAAAAGTTGGATCTATTATTTCCCAAATAATCCCACCACTTTCACCAAGATTATAATACTTGCCATTCTTTACACTTAACATTACTTTCTCTCCACCCATATCACTTACAATATTTCCTTCAACTTTCTTGACTCTATCTTTTAAAGTAACACCTTTTTGGGTTAACATATCACTTCACTCCTTTTGTGCGACCTCTAAAATTAAATCCGATAATTCCTTAGTGGTAAACCGACTTTCGGGACGAGTTAACTGGTACATCATGGTAGAATTAGCTAATGTAGTTGTAATATTGAAATGCCACTCTAGTAAGTCAAGCCGTTCAACTAGGAAACTACGAAATGTATGTTCAAAGAGTTTTTTTATTTGTTCAAGTTTGTTTAAAGGGCGTAAAGTAACTTCTTCCGCGCCGGTCACAAGTTCAAATATCCCAGCTAACGGTATCTGTTCATCATAGAATTTAGAATGTAAGGGGATTAAAAATTTGTTTTCCCTATCGAATATAGGTTGATATTGATCTGAACTAACTTTTAAAGCATCAAGGCTCTCCTTCCAAAGTTTTTGTTGAGGGTAAGAGGGTAAAACCATCGGAATTCCACTTTCTAGAGTGACTGGAATGATATCGTCAGTTAATAGTCGGTAGCCTTGATTTAATAATGTAGCAGCCAATGTAGATTTACCTGCTCCCGATTCTCCAACAACTCCATAAGCTTTCTTATTAATTTCTACAACACTACCATGAAGTGGTATTATCTTTCTTTGTAACAACAAAGCCCCCATGCAAGTACCTAACAAATATAAACGAATTTGATTTTCCTTTATACTCCCTATTGGAGTGCAGATTATTTTACTTCCAGATTCAATAGAAAAATAAGCTATGTTTGGAACTCTTATAAATACTTTTTTATCTTTAACAATACAAAAAAGACTTGATTCTTTAAAGACTTCACGTAATTTTGACGAATAATCAAAACGAATTATAATATCTATATCCCCGTACTTTTCTGTAACTTGCGTTAGTTCTGGGAAGTATATATCACTAATAATATTTAGACCAAATGCTCTGTACATAATTTGAGTCGTTAATTGTTCCATAGTCCCCCCAATAAAATGAAACTTGAGAAAAGCCCTTATGCCAATAAGGGCCACCCCAATTACTTCGTTAAATAAAATTAGCTGTAATGTACCACTTCATCTACATCTGGTTGACTTGCATCTGGAGTTTTAATTCCAGGTCCAGCCATTGTCATATTTACATCAAGAACTTGTAGTTCTGGAGTTTGCCATTCCTTTTTCATATTTCTCACCTCCCTTCAATATTCTTTATAAATCGAAATAAAATGAGAACTCTCATTAATATCTTAAAATCAAACTCGAATGCCAATTCTGGTTTTGGAGTTTCTTTCACAGAAAGTAGACATTGATTAAGTACATCCATATTGATTAATTCGTGAATTGCAGGATGTTTCTTTAGCTCTTCTAGTTCACTTATAAAATTACTCCAATTAGATTTCATTCTATGGATACTGTCTGCTCCTTGGATTCCCTTTGTCTGCAAATTTAGCCTAACACTATCTGGTAGAAGATCCTTTGTTACCCTTCTAATTAGAGATCTACTGTATCCGTTTTGAACATACTGTTCTTCTGGAATAGATAAACAAAATTTAATAACTCTCAAATCATTGGTTGGATCTCGGTCAACAAGACCATACTTAGTTGATAATTTTGCTCCGTATGTACCAGTTGTATTCCAATAATATAGTCTACTAAATTGGTTATCTCTCATTTCATAGACACTAGGAAACTCTAATCCATATTTATCAATGTTATTTTGCTTTAAAATCTCATACACACTTGTCTTATTAGCTAGATTATTATTAATAAAAACAGGAAAAGGAGTTGAACTAATTGCGGTAGATAATGAAGGAAGTGCTCTTCTTAAAACATCACTTAGTATCCTTTTTTTCTTAATACCGCCAAGATTTTTACTAAAAGCATTTAGTTCCTGATTTAATTTCAACCATTGAACTCTCTTAAAAAGCAAAGCGTAATATTCTAAAATTGGCCCCCATGAAACAGACCAATTTCCTCTTTGACCTGTTAACAATACTCCTACTTCCTGCTCTCTAGCTTCCCTATAAATCTCTTCCAACCAAAATGTATTTTCAAAATATTTATATGGCATTTCTAATGTGTCAAGACTATTATCAATAACAGAATATGGACTTTTATCAGGGAACGAAAGGAATTTAGGTTCTATGTTTCCAACATAACTTACTATCTCTTCTATTTGAGGTCTTTCGTTCGCAATTCTACTTTTATGAGTCCAATCTACAAAGTCATCTACCGGTACATAGCTGAATGTATATAATCTCTTTTTATTTTCTTTTAATTTCTTCACTGCAAAACTAACTACTGAACTCGAATCAAGTCCACCACTCAAATGAGATCCGATTTCTTTATATGTCCTTACTCTATCGGTCACTGCAATCTCAAATACCTCTGTAAAAGCCTCTTCATATTCTTTATTTGACTTTAGTTTAATTTTGCTTTCCTGTTTTAAATGACTATATCTTTGTAAAAAGTACCCTTTATTATCTAATTTTAATGAATGGGAAGGTGGCAGTTGTTTAATATTTTTATAGACTGTTGAAGATGGATTTACAGAATCAAACTGACTTGGGTTCGCAATAAACTCCGCCAACCATTGTTCATTTAAATCTCTATTGAGAACCGGCAACCCCAACATCGGCTTCATCACCGTACAAAACACAAACCGCTGCCCATCTTTAAAATAATAAAGCGTTCGACTACCCGAAAAATCTCGAGCCCCAAACAACTTCTGCTCTTTCTCATCCCAAATCACATAGGCAAAGTCTCCAACTAAGAACTTTGGCGATTCCTCCCCCCACTTATGATAGGCAAGAAGAATCAGCTGACTGTCTGTAATCTTCTTCCGATCTTCTCTATCAATCTGCAAAAGCTGGAAAAGCTCTTCTCGATTGTCGATTATCGCGTCTGCTGTGATGGCTAGACGTCTTTCATAATCATAGAATGGTAGCTGTTCGCCAATCGATTCTGGTGTGATCCATTGAGCATGGCAGCCAAGGAACAGGTTATCATTATGCCAAGTTTGTATGTCGTTGGCAGGAAATTTTTCTAGAGCTTTCATCATGCCAGTGCTTTGTTCAATTGAGACGGGTTCCCCGTTAAGGTTTAAGATTCCAGCAATTGCGCTCATATTTCCTCCTGATTACAAACGATATGTATTCATGTATATCACGATGTTCTCATTAAAGAACAACCATTGCAAAAAAAATTCACTTCCCAATTTTTCTAAATAGAAGTATCAACAGGTTCTTTATTGAGAACTACTTTTGATAAAATAAAAATACCACCTTCCGTCCCTTTAGTCAATCTACTTTTCTTAATTTACAAAAAAATAAAATAGACATCCAAAAATGAATGTCTACAAAATGAGCAACGCGGTCCCAATCGTTATCATTACCGCTCCAACAACCGTATTTCTCGACGGCTTCTCCTTCAAAAGAATAAAACTTAGCACCATCGTAATAACAACACTGAACTTATCAATCGGCGTGACCACACTCACCTTCCCGAAGGCAAGTGCTGCAAAGTAGCAGAGCCATGAAAGCCCGGTAGCCGCTCCGGATAAAATTAAAAATATGTAGGAACGTTTCGAAATGGTTTTCAACTCTTTGCCTGTTCTTTGAAAAAAGACAATGCCCCACGCAAACAGGATGATAACAACCGTCCTAATAAAGGTGGCTACATTTGAGTCAACGTCTTCGATTCCGATCTTAGCTAATATATTTGTCAAAGATGCAAAGATGGCTGATAGAACCGCCAACCAAATATACGACTGACCTACTCGAACTTTTTTCATTTCTTTATTTATTCCAATTAGTACAAAGGTTCCGACAGAGATAATGACTCCTCCCGCTACGACAAGGGTAGTCGCAGGCTCTTGAAGAACAATAAACGAGAGAATAATTGTTAAAACAACACTTGCTTTATCAATCGGAACGACCTTTGATACATCCCCGATTTGAATCGCTTTGAAAAAGCAAAGCCAGGAAAGTCCTGTTGTTAACCCAGACAGAACGAGGTAAAACAGTGCTTCTCCTGAAACCTCAAACAAGGCATCTGTTTGTTTGGTGATGACAACCATGAGAAATGCCATAATCAGTAC